>CBFHHJ010000285.1:0-1062 GCA_965655505.1 Luminiphilus sp. | reverse complement strand
CCATCGCGCAGATACAGGCGCGCAAAGATGCCTAGGCACTTAATGTGTCGCTGCAGGCCCGTCAGATCAAACCAGGCAACAAAGGTCGACTGGTCGATGGGCGGTATTAGGTTTCGGCGGGTCAGTAACTGCTGGTAGTGATTGAGCCAGATGAGCTGTTGCGCTCGGGGCCAGGCGATGTAGCAGTCTTTGAGTAAGGACGCGACATCGTAGGTGATTGCCCCAATACAGGCATCCTGAAAATCGATGGCAACCAACTCGGAATCGTCAATGACCATGAGGTTACGGGAATGAAAATCCCGGTGGACAACAACCTGAGGCTGCGCGAAGGCATTATCGATCAGCCGCGACGATAAGTCGGCAAACAAGGGCTTGGCCGCTTCACTGGAATAATCGAGCAACTTCTCTAAAAACCAGTCTTGAAACAGATTCAGCTCGGTCTGTAGTAGCGCGGCATCGTAGGGCGGTAGCTCGGTGGATTCCACGGGAATCGCCACCGTGTCTGCTAGCATCATGAGCGCGTCTTTGTACCAATCCTGTGCCTCTAGCGCCGACTCTTCCTCGAGCCACGCCAAGAGCTGCTCATCCCCCAGATCTTCGACCAGTATGAACCCCAATTCGGGGTCGGCCGCATAAAGCTCGGGTACACGAATGCCGGCGGCTTCCAACATGCCGTGCACGTAAAGAAACTCGGCGTTTTTCTCTGAAGGGGGCGAAATCACGGCAATCCAGGTTCGCAGCTCGCTGAAATGATCATTGGATTCGTCGCTGCCGTCGTCGCTGAAATCGTCACTGCTGCCGTCACGATCACTCTCGGCGCCCTCTCCGGCACCGTCTACGGTACCTATGGGCATCGATACCCGGTAGTAGCGCCGTGGGCTGGCATCTCCGGCGACCAGATCGACGCTCCACTGGTCACTGAGGTGGGGTAAGTGGCGGGGAAGCCAGGCGAGCAGCGTGCTGGGTTTACTGGACACTCGGGTTATCCTTAATGGTGGTCGTCACGCTATTCAGGTTTTTAAGTCAATCAGCCGGCTGCTTAGGGCTTGTGCAGCTTGATAA
>CBFHHJ010000284.1:0-1098 GCA_965655505.1 Luminiphilus sp. | reverse complement strand
AACTAAAAAAGCAGTGCGAACGCACTGCTTTTAGCATCTGTCACCACTGAGATGACAATGGGGACAGTCGATTGAGCTACCGAAACGCTCGGAGTGTCAGAACGCCTCGGCCGTCAGCGCCATAATATCGGCGGCACCTGCCTTGACCTTTTCAAGATGCGACGGCGTGATCGTCAGCGTGCGGCCAAAAAAGTAACGCGCAGTGATGAGCTTGTTTGCGCAATACTCATCATCGGCTTTATCAGTCGCGGCCTTCGTCATCAACAGCCACATGTAAGCGTTGACCAAATACGCAAACAGGTGCAGAAAATCATGGGACGCAGCACCCACATTGTCGGCGTCTTGCAATCCATTTTCGCCTAGCCACCCAATCGCTTCTTCAACCTGAGCCTTTACGATCAGAGTTTTCTCGATGTAGCCATCCAGCTCGGCTGATTGCCCTTTGTGCTCGCCGCACCAGGACGTAATCTCCTCGAATAGATTCAACCAGCTGCGACCCCCGTTGGCCATCAACTTGCGACCCGCCAAGTCAAGCGCCTGAATGCCGTTGGTGCCCTCATAGATCATGGCAATTTTCGCGTCCCGCACAAATTGAGACATGCCCCACTCTTCGCAGTAACCGGAACCACCAAAGACCTGAAGCGCATCGTTAGTGCCCTCATAGCCCTTGTGCGTCTGAAATGCTTTGATGATGGGCGTGAGTAGCGAGGCGTAGTCATCGGCGCGTTCACGTACTGCGGGATCATCGGATTTGTGCGCCAGATCTTCCTGTAGCGCGGTCCAGTAGGTGAGTGCTCGCGCGCCTTCAACAAAGACCCGGGTATCCATCAACATACGACGTACGTCGGGATGCACAATGATTGGATCTGCGGGTAACTCGGGTGCCTTCTCTCCGGTAATCGAACGGGACTGCAGTCGCTCTTTGGCGAATGCGGCAGCGTTCTGATTGGCCACCTCAGCGGCAGCGTACCCTTGCATACCCACACCGAGACGGGCCTCGTTCATCATGACGAACATGCCGCGCATGCCTTTGTTGGGCTCCCCAACCAAGAAGCCGGTCGCGCCGTCGTAATTCATGACACAGGTCGCGTTGCCATG
>CBFHHJ010000283.1:0-1149 GCA_965655505.1 Luminiphilus sp. | reverse complement strand
CTCGCGCTTCCACGGGTGCCTCAAACGCGTCCTCAATGTCGGTAATGCGTTGTTCGGATTGTGCACCACCCACCAATTCACTGACCTGCTGGGATACCGGTGGGTCGTTACGCAGGGGTAGCGTCCTGACCGTAACGCCCCCCAATCTGCGCCAGGTCTGGCTGAGGGCGCTCTCCATTCGGCGACCCCAGTCTGTGTCAGGACGGACGACCATCGCGCGGCGTAAACCCCGTCCGAACGCCAGTTGGGCGATTTGACGGGCTTCATCTTCGGGCGCAAGGCTGAGGGCTGCCCAATTGACCGCCTCGCCTGGTGGCAATGCCTCGGGTCTGTTGAGCGCCAACACCGGTACCGGCCGTTCCCGCAAACTTCCAAGCAGCTGAACGTCCGCTTTCGTGAGCGGGCCAACAACGCGATCGGCGCCATTTCGTATTGCTTCACGATAGGCGGCAATCGCGTCGGGGAATCGGTCGGTATCGACCGTGATGAGGGCTGGTCGTGTGTCGACATCACGATATTCGATGTAGAGTGATTCCAGAACGCCTTGCAAGACAGCTTCCCCAGCGCCTTTTAGTCTGCCGCTTAAGGGTAGCAGCACTGCAATTTTGCTCGGTGGCTGGGCGTCAAGCCAAGCTTCCAATCCAGCGGGTAGCGGTTGCACCGCACTGTGTTGCATATGGGTTGCCAGCCAGCCATTGACCTTCATGCGTCCTTGCCGATAAGCCTGATTGAGCAGCAACCAGCCACGCCAATCGGCGCTGTCGGTCTGCAACAAAGCGCTGGCAAGCTGTGTGTCGCTCAGGTGCATCAGGTTTTCCCAAACTGGATCTTTCAGCGCCAGCGTTTGTTCGGGTGACTGCAACAATCGCTGATGGGCCAGTTTCGCCGCTGTCAGCCACTGCCCCTGTAGTTGGGCGCGCTCATGGCGCATGCTCAATACCAGCAGCTGGCCATCCAGGTCGGTAATCGAGGCAGCGGAGAGCTGCTGCTCAGCCAGTGCCGTATCTCCCGAGAGCCACGCGAGTTCAGAGTCGATCAGCGCCGCGCTGGTGGCATCGAGACCTCTGACTAGCAACGCATTGCGATATGCGCGTGCTTCCAGAATCCCGTCGGTCAGTGCGATATCACGAGTCTTGAACAGCGCATCTT
>CBFHHJ010000282.1:0-1226 GCA_965655505.1 Luminiphilus sp. | reverse complement strand
TTTGGTGGAGGGAAGTCTGGCCCGCAAGGTCTATGGCGCACCGGAGATTCGCGAGCGTCATCGGCATCGCTACGAGGTCAATAACAACTATATTGAACAAATCGAAGCCGCTGGGATGAAAGTGTCCGGCTGGTCTCACGATCACGAATTGGTGGAGATGATCGAGTTACCCGAGCACTCCTGGTTCTTGGCGTGTCAGTTTCACCCTGAATTCACCTCACGCCCTCGCGGCGGGCACCCGCTGTTCACCAGCTATATCGAAGCTGCGCTTGAGCACGCGAATACCCAAGAGAACGAATCGTGACTGCGACGCACGTACCCATCAAAGTTGCTGGTTTAACCTTCGCGAACGATCGCCCGTTCGTGTTGGTGGGTGGCGTCAACGTGCTTGAGAGCGAGCAGTTTGCCGTAGATGTTGCCGGCGCCTACGTCGATGTGTGTAAGCGGCTGGAGATTCCGTTGGTGTTCAAAGCCTCTTACGACAAGGCTAATCGTTCATCGATCCATTCCTATCGAGGCCCCGGGCTTGATGCGGGGCTTCAAATGCTTGCGGCAGTCAAACACGCCTTTGATGTGCCGCTGATTACTGACGTGCATACCCCCGAGGAAGCGGCGCCGGCGGCTGAGGTTGTCGATATCATTCAGTTACCCGCTTTTCTCGCCCGCCAGACCGATCTCGTCGAGGCAATGGCAGCAACCGGCGCCGCGATCAACATCAAAAAACCGCAGTTTCTCAGCCCTGAGCAGATGGCCAACGTTGTTGAAAAGTTTCGCGAGTGTGGCAATGAGCGACTGATGGTCTGTGAGCGGGGCAGTAATTTCGGTTACGACAACCTAGTGGTCGACATGCTGGGATTTGGGGTGATGCGGCAGGTAACCGGTGGTCTCCCCATGATTTTTGATGTGACCCACGCGTTACAACGCCGCAATCCAGGGGATAAAGCCTCCGGCGGACGTCGCAATCAGGTCCTTGAACTGGCGCGGGCGGGTATCGCAACTGGGCTGGCAGGTTTGTTTCTGGAGTCCCATCCCGACCCGGATAATGCCCTTTGCGATGGTCCAAGTGCGTTGCCCCTAGACTTGTTGGAACCGTTTCTGGCTCAGATTAAGGCCTGCGATGACGTGGTCAAAGCGCAGCCTTTTCTGGCCATACCTTAATTTTTTCACTGGAGACTCAAATGAGCGAGATTGTTGATGTGCGCGGATTCGAAGTATTGGATTCTCGG
>CBFHHJ010000281.1:0-1247 GCA_965655505.1 Luminiphilus sp. | reverse complement strand
CGACGAATAGTCGAAAAGGATGATCGTCCATCTTAAAAAACAATTCATCTTCGCCAGCACCAAGGTGGTCGCTTACGTTCTCTAGCCCCATTACCTCCGAGGCAAAACTGCGCCAAGCATCGGTTTGGTTACTGCTTACACCAAGATAGCCAAGACTCTTGATTGCCATCATTTAGTTCCTCAAGTCAGATAAGCGTGCTCGCTCAATTGCGAGCGCAATGCGGTTTTCAATACTTTGCCCGACGCATTGAGCGGAAGTTCAGAGATTGCGATGAAGTGTCGCGGCACTTTGTAATTTGCGATTCGCTCGCGACACCAGTCGGTGAGTTGCTGAGCGGTTGGAGGCGTAGTGTTTGCGAAAATCAAGTATGCGACGCCAACTTCACCCATGCGCTCGTCGGGAATGCCAATCACTGCAGCCTGAGTGATATCGGGATGGCCCAGCAGTTGATTCTCGATCTCCGCGGGATAACAGTTGAACCCGCCGCTGATGTACATATCTTTCAGTCGGTCGGTAATTCGAAGGTTGCCCGCCGAATCTAGCGAGCCGATGTCTCCCGTGTGGAGCCAGCCCTGTGCGTCGATTGTTTCAGTGGTTGCCTCGGGGTTGTCGAGGTAGCCCGCCATCACATTGAACCCGCGGACCACGATCTCTCCCGTTGATTCATGTCCAAGCAGAGCGCCTGAATCATCCATAATCGCCAGTTCGACGCCGGGAATGGCACGACCTGACGTGGTCGCGATGACCTCAGGAGCGTCGCCGGGGCGGCACATACTCACTAAGCCGCAGCTCTCGGAAAGCCCGTAGGCGGTTAGTAAGGTGTCGATTCCCAGTTCTTGCTGGATGTCGATGATTAACTGCGTAGGAATACTCGCCGCGCCCGTCGTGGCCTTGCGCAAGCTACTGAGATCGATGTCGTTGCGCTGTGGATGCTGGAGGATCGTCTGGAACAGTGTGGGTGGGCCTGGTAAGACCGTGATCTGATGGCGCGCAACTTGTTGCAGTACGTCTTCAACGTCAAACACTGCGACGGGATAGACCGCGCAGCCGCTTAACAGCGCAGCCAGCCAGCCGGCTTTATAACCGAAGCTGTGAAAGAACGGGTTGATGATTAAGTAGCGATCCCGGTCATTCAGGCCGAGAATCGCAGCAAACTCGCTAAACGCCTCAATATTCTGCTGATGCCGGGTCATGACGCCTTTGGCCCGGCCTGTGGTGCCCGAAGTAAACAAAATATCTGAGAGGG
>CBFHHJ010000280.1:0-1291 GCA_965655505.1 Luminiphilus sp. | reverse complement strand
ATGGGGCGGGAGTCGGTTGCCGACCCCGCGCTTGACGGCATCGTGAGCAAGATCCGCGCGCACAACGCGGCAAAACTCTATGACGCGGGCTGACCCACAGGGCTAATCCAGCAGGCCAATACAGTAGGCCAATACAGTGGCCCGCTCGAGCGAAGAGAAGGGCGAGATGTTGGCGTCGAAAGGTCGCTATTTGTACGCGGGTAGCTGGCTAAGTTGTACCCCATTAGCCGCTGCCACAGGGTTCTCGGGCACTAACACGGTGTCAGCCGCCGTGTCTGCGGTGTCGGGATGATCCTGATTAAAGTGCAGGCCGCGACTCTCTTTGCGCGCTTGAGCGCAGTCCACCATCAGTGATGCCACCATGCTCAGATTACGCAGCTCCAGCAGTGGGCGTGTAATCCGGAATCGGCTGTAATAATCGGCGACTTCTCCTTGCATTAGGTCGACAGCGTGACGGGCGAACTGCAGTCGACGGTCGCTGCGAACAATGCCTACGTAGTTCCACATCAGTCGGCGCAGCCCCTGCCAGTTGTGCTTGATAACGACATCCTCGTCGGACGTGCGCACCTGACTGTCATCCCAGCGGGGAAGGGTGGTCGCCGGTACTGTCGCGCAAGTTTTAGCGATATGTCCGGCTGCAGAAGCGGCGTAAACAAAGCACTCGAGCAACGAGTTGCTCGCCATGCGATTTGCGCCGTGCAGTCCAGTGCAGGCGGTCTCCCCAATCACGTAAAGCCCTGGCAGGTCGCTCGCTCCATATTGATCAACCACCACACCACCGCAGGTGTAGTGAGCAGCGGGCACGACTGGAATTCTGTCCTTTGTAATATCGATGCCGAGTTCGAGGCACCGTTCGTAGACCGTGGGAAAATGCTGGCGAATAAACGCTTCGGGTTTGTGAGAGATGTCGAGATAGACACACTCGAGTCCCAGCCGTTTCATTTCGCTATCTATGGCCCTAGCAACAATGTCCCGGGGTGCGAGTTCGCCCCGATCATCGAACCGCTGTACGAATTGCGACCCGTCCGGGAGTTGTAGTAACGCCCCCTCGCCTCGAAGCGCTTCGGTGATCAAAAATGATTTAGCATCAGTATGATACAAGCATGTTGGGTGAAATTGGTTGAACTCGAGATTGGCCACTCGACAGCCAGCGCGCCACGCCATGGCGATACCGTCGCCGCTGGCGCCATCCGGATTAGATGTGAATTGATAGGCTTTGCTCGCCCCGCCGGTAGCCAAGATAACGGCGCGAGCACCGATGGTCTCGACGGTGTTGTTCTCGGTGTTGAGC
>CBFHHJ010000279.1:0-1303 GCA_965655505.1 Luminiphilus sp. | reverse complement strand
GCTCGGTAAAGCCCGCTTTGGCGAAATAGGCTTGTGCCTTTTCGATATCAAACTCGCGCGCTTTTAAAGCGGGATGGCTAAAGTCGGGGTAGCCAGAGGACGGGGTTTGCAGCCGATTGGCGTCACCGCGGAAATATTGATCGATTACCAACTGCCAGTTGCTGGCGTGATGAATACCAAGGCGCAGGTTCTGATCATTGAGCAGAGGCTGCGCAGAATTGATCCACAGGCCGTAGGGAGGTCGAGGATACTGGTTATAGAAGGTCGACTTAGCGATGTAGCCCGCCTGCACATCTGCGTCACTGTCGGGCAACTTCTCATACCAGTACGCAGCTGTCCGTGCCATGAACTGATCAATGTCACCGCGTTTGAAGGCCTCAAAGGTCTTGGCGTTATCTCGAATCACGCTGAAATGCAGTCGATCGGGGTTATAACGATAGCGGTGGTGTTTCTTATCTTTTGCCCACCAGTTTTCGTTGCGGGTCAAGGTAATGGTGCGGCCTTTGTTGAGGTCACCCTCCTCTAAAACATAAGGACCCGTCGTTGGGATGAAACGCCACTGATAACGCTCAACGTAATCGGCCCCAAATTCATCGTAGAAATGCTGAGGCACCGGATGCAGCCCCAAGATCCTGCCGTCAAAATCGGGCTTGTTAATAGCAAAGGTGATTGAGAAAGTGCGCTCATCGAATCGAGTGATATTGGTGTAACGAGACCCAAACCAGTTGTTGTACCAGGGCGCGCGGATCTCTTCAGACTGGTAGAACCAAAAGATAAAGAAAAAGTCATCAGTTGTAATTGCCTCACCGTCTGACCATTGAGCGTCCGGGTCGAGTTTCACATACACCGTGGCGGTGTCGGTATCGAGAGCCCAACTCTCGGCCAGACCGGGGATGAACTCCCGTGTATCGGGGTGCTCAAAGGCGAGCGGGACGGTCACTTCATCCAAAATATAATTCCGGAATGAGCCATTTGAATCGGGCCCGACAGTGCGCAGCGTGCGCGGAAAGTCGGTAAGTGAAATGTAGTTGGTACCGCCCTTCACTGCCTCAGGCGAACCTAGCTCGGGCTGATCCGCGCCGTTTTCCCAAACTAGGTCAGTCGGTAAATCAGCCAGCGTCTTAATCGTGTAAAAATCCGGGTTCGCTGCATAGTCCGCCGCAACGCGCTCGGCGAGACTAGGCCCGTCGGTTGCAGCCGGGTTTTCAGGGGCGTCATCACCACCACAAGCGACGAGAACGGCCGTCATCCCTACGGACATCACGACCGACATTGCGGCCGAGTTAAACCGCGCAATCCCGCG
>CBFHHJ010000278.1:0-1368 GCA_965655505.1 Luminiphilus sp. | reverse complement strand
TGATCCATGGCATAAAAAGCGACATCATAAGCGGCGATTAATACAGCCTGAGTTTGTCTCGATGGCCTGCCAGCGTTTGCGAAAGGGCGGCATCATTCACCTGGCAACCGATTGGGAGCCCTATGCGGAGCACATGCTTGAAGTGCTAGAGTCAATCCCAGGACTTGTAAATACAGCGGGCCCTGGCGCATTTTCTGAACGCCCTGAATGGCGCCCCCTGACTAAGTTCGAGCGGCGCGGCGCCCGATTGGGGCATGGGGTTTGGGACCTTATTTACCGCAGCGGCTATTGAAAAAACCTACCCACAACGTCGTCAAGATAGCGATAACCGGTTTCTGTTGTAGATAAGCGTTCAGTCGCTTTAGATACCAATCCCTGTTCTTTCAATACCGACAGCGTCGGCTCAATTTCCGCCAGAGGATAGCCGGTTCGCTCGGTAAACAGCGCCGCGGGAACACCTTGGCGCAGCCGAAGTGCATTCAACATGAATTCCCCCGGTACCTCACCCGCCGCAACCATCGTCGCAGCGACAGCTTGCGCTTGACCAATGCCGCTTAAGTAGTCTTTGGGTTGCCGAGTGCGCTGGGTGCGCACAATGCGGCCATCGGGATGGCTCAGCTTGCCGTGAGCCCCCGCGCCAATGCCAATATAGTCACCAAACTGCCAATAGTTGAGATTATGCCGACTGGCTTGGTTCGGACGACTCCATGCTGAGACCTCGTACTGGTCATAGCCCGCGGAGCGGAGCAGTGCCTCACCGCGGGCTTGGCCCTCCTCTAACACCGGCTCAACCGGAATCTCCGGTGGGCGCGACCAAAACACGGTGTTGGGCTCTAGCGTCAGTTGATACCAAGACAGATGGCCGCCTCCGCGGCTTATCGCTTCGTTAACGTCAGCCTCAACCATTGCCGCTGATTGCTCGGGAAGACCGTGCATGATGTCGAGATTGAAACGGTCGAAAAGCTGCGTCGCTAAATCCGCGGCTCGACGCCCCTGGTCGGCGTTATGGACGCGCCCTAGCGCTGTTAGGGAAGCGTCATCAAAGCTTTGAATGCCGAGGCTGAGCCGGTTGATACCCGCCGCTTTGTAGCCAGCGAAACGACGTGCCTCAGCGCTGCTGGGGTTCGACTCGAGTGTGATCTCGATATCCGAGGTGAAATCAAACAATTTGCCGATGCCTGCCATTAGAGTAGCGATGCTTCGAGCGCTGAATAAACTCGGTGTTCCACCGCCGATGAAGATCGATGCCAGTGGCCGCGAACAGACAAACTGTTCGCGCTGCATCTCGAGGTCCATCAACAGCGCGCTGATGTATTCGGGCTCTAGCGAGGGCACGAACTGCTCATGAGAATTAAAGTCACAGTAGGG
>CBFHHJ010000277.1:0-1369 GCA_965655505.1 Luminiphilus sp. | reverse complement strand
AGCGCGCTTCCCGTCGCAAGGGCCGCGCGAACAGTTCGGCAAGGTCAGCCGCCTGCTCGAAGCCTTGAATCGGAGAGAACATGAGCTCGATAGACCATTTAGTGCGCAGTCCTTCCGCCTCCAGTGGGTTGGCAATACCAAGCCCGCACACGGTCAAATCGGGTCGCGAGGCACGCACGCGATCCAGTGCAGGATCAAGATCCTGACCTTCCATCCATGCAACGCCTTCAGGCAGCTTGGCAATCTCACCGGCCATCATTTCTGCGTCGTAATAAGGCGTGCCAACTTCAATGAGCTCAGCGTCGCATTCTTCATGAAGAAAACGCGCGAGGGGAATCTCGAGCTGAGAGTCGGGTAGGAACGTTATCCGACGCCCACCCAGTTCATCACGGAAACGCTCCATACTCTTTCGCGCACGCTCCACGGGAGCACTCAGCACGCTGGCAATCTGAGCCGGAGCTACGCCTAGTGCTTCACCGGCAGCTTCAAACCACCGCCGCGTACCCTCTACGCCGAGGGGATAAGGCGCGCCGATTCGCTGGGCGCCTCGGGCCTGCAATGCGCGGGCGGTGTCCCCAAGGTACGGCTGTGCAAGCAGCAAGTGGGTGCTCTCACCCACCGGAGGTAAGGTTTCTGAGCGTCGCCCGGGGAAAAAGTCGATGTGCTCAACACCCATGGCAGTGAATAGCCGGGTGAACTGATCTTCGACAATGTCGGGCAGCGTGCCGACAATCATCAGACGCTTTTCGCTACTTTCGAGTGCTGGCATCGAGGGGACTAGATTCCGCAGACAGCTATCTTCACCCTGTGTAAACGTCGTTTCGATACCACTGCCCGAATACGCCACGACTCTGAGCGAGCCTTGATGTTCCGCAGCCAATCGCTCAGCTGCATTGTCCAAATCGAGCTTAATCACTTCAGAAGGACAGGAGCTAACGAGAAACAACGTTTTTAAATTGGGTCGGCGCGCGAGAACCTGAGCGATGACGCGGTCGAGCTCTTCGGTGCAGTTCGCCATACCCGCTAGATCGCGGTCCTGCAGCACAGCCGTGCCAAAGCGCGGCTCCGCGAAAATCATGACGCCCGCGGCCGACTGGATGAGATGTGCGCAGGTGCGCGATCCGACGACGAGGAAAAACGCATCCTGAATCTTTCGATGCAACCAGATGATGGAGGTCAAGCCACAAAAGACAGCTCGCTGCCCACGCTCTTGGGTCGGCACCAACGTTGGCGCCGTTACCACTTCGCGGGCGATGACGCCGCTAGTCACTTAGCAATCTCCGGACTAAAGCCAGCCATTGCCGGGTTATCGACGGGGTTGCTTTTAGCCATCTTAAATTTCAGCAAGAATTGCAGGGCATTGACCATG
>CBFHHJ010000276.1:0-1390 GCA_965655505.1 Luminiphilus sp. | reverse complement strand
GGGCAGTATCTGATTCTTGATACGGGCGTTATCAACATCCGCAAATACGGCGGTTACAACATCGAACTTAGGATCAATTGAATGCGTGATAGTGCGCCAAGAACGATTTATCGAGCTGACTACCAGCCCCCCGCATTTACGATCAGCAACGTCGACATGCACGTCGATATCTACGATGGCTACACCCTTGTCGAGACGACGCTATCTCTAACGCGGCAGGGGCCCGCAGAGGCTGACCTCGTCTTGGACGGTGAGGCGTTAGAGATCGAGGCCATTGCCATTGATGGGGTGGGGCTTGGGGAGGCGAGTTATCGCTACGCTGATAATCAACTCAGCGTTTCCGATGTGCCTGACAAGTTCCAATTGACCACTCGGGTTCGAATCTACCCAGAACAAAATACCTCCCTCGAAGGCTTGTACCGTTCTGGCGTGATGTATTGCACCCAGTGCGAAGCGCAGGGCTTCAGAAAAATCACGTTTTTTCCGGATCGCCCCGATGTGCTTGCCACGTACCGTGTCACGGTTGAGGCCGATCAAACCCAGTGTCCGGTTCTTCTCGGCAATGGCAATTTGGTTGGGCAAGCGCAGTTGGCGGACGGACGTCACCGCGCTGTTTGGGAAGATCCCTGGCCCAAGCCCTGCTACCTATTCGCGCTTGTCGCGGGGGATCTGGCCTGCGTAGAGGATCAGTTCGTCACCGCATCCGGGCGTCGAGTCGATTTGAGGATTTATGTTGAAGCAAAGGACGTGAACTATTGTGGTCACGGAATGGAGTCGCTGAAGCAATCAATGCGATGGGATGAGTCGGTTTATGGCCTTGAATATGATCTGGACCTCTTCAATATTGTCGCGGTTGATGATTTTAATTTTGGGGCGATGGAAAACAAGAGCCTCAATATTTTCAACACTTCCTGTGTACTTGCGGCGCCGAACATTACGACCGATGCCAGTTATCAGCGGATTGAGGCGATCGTGGCCCACGAGTATTTCCACAATTATTCGGGTAACCGGGTTACCTGTCGCGACTGGTTTCAGTTGAGCTTGAAAGAAGGCCTGACCGTGTTTCGCGAAGCCGAATTCGTGTCAGACATGAACTCCCGTGGGGTTAAGCGGGTCGAAGACGCCGCATTCCTGCGCACCTATCAGTTTGCCGAGGATGCGGGCCCCATGGCGCATCCGGTTCGCCCCGACAGTTTTATTGAAATCTCAAATTTCTATACCTCGACGGTGTATGAGAAAGGCGCGGAGGTTGTCCGCATGCTGCATACCCTTCTGGGGCATGACACCTTCATGGAAGGCGCTAAGCACTATTTCAAACACTATGACGGGCAGGCGGCTACCTGCGACGACTTTGTGCAGTCCATGGAAGTCGTCTCGGGCCGGCAACTTG
>CBFHHJ010000275.1:0-1397 GCA_965655505.1 Luminiphilus sp. | reverse complement strand
ATTGAGCCCGATGCTCGATGCGCCAGCAACCCCCGAGCGCGTGCTTCGAGCCTGTGAGCAGTTGCGTTGCGGCACGACCTCGCTCTCCACCTCCCCGCTGGAAGACTCATCGTGAACAACCTGACGCTTGATACGCCATGAAGACGCTGAGCACACACAGCAACTGGCTCGATGCGGCACAGGCATTGGAAGCCTCCGGCCAAGATTACGTCTTGGTAACAGTGCTGGGCACTCGCGGCTCCACCCCCCGGGATAGCGCCACTAAAATGGTGTTCTCACGGGAAGGTTGCTTTGGCACGATTGGCGGCGGCCATCTCGAGCAATGCGCTGGCGAGTTGGCTGCGACGCTCATCGGTTCGGCTACCCAGCGCGTCGAATATTTTCCACTCGGACCAAAGCTTGGTCAGTGTTGTGGCGGTAGCACCAGCGTGTTGTTTGAAAGCTTCGTGGGATCTCGAATTACAATCGGCTTATTTGGGGCCGGTCACGTTGGGCAAACCCTAGCACCGCTTCTGGCGCAGCTGCCCTGCCGACTTCAATGGTTTGATAGCCGTGAGGACTACGCCAGCGAACAGCCCGCGAGCTTGGAGCCCATGCTCAGCGACGACCTCGCGATGGACGTCAACACGCTGCCCAAAAATAGCTGGTACATCATCATGACTCACAATCACCAGTTGGACTACGCGATTCTGAAATCCGCTATCCAACGTAGCGACGCACACTATATTGGCATGATTGGATCGCAGACCAAGTGGCGACGGTTTCAAATGCGCTTAGCCCACGAGGGCGTCGACCCAGACCAGATCGCTGCGATCGATTGCCCCATCGGTCACCCCGAGGTGCAGGGCAAGCGCCCGATGGAAGTGGCCATCTCTGTCGCAGCCGGCGTTATCCACCGCTATCAGGCGTCAGGGCTTGTGACATCGGTTGAGGGCATACCCCGCCGAGCGTTGCAGACGGCTGAAGAACATTTGAGCTCAGGGTTAATGGTAAGCAGTGAGATCATCGACGATGACTAATGGAGACCATCAACAACGGTATGGCTTGAAAAGCCAGCGGGTACTCATCGACGGCGCTGAAGTTGCCGCAACGGTGGTGATCGAGCAGGGTCGCATTAGCGCCATTGTCGAGGCTGATGTCGACCCGGGCTGCCACGTTGAAGAGTTAGGCAATCTTGTTTTGATGCCCGGCCTCGTCGACACCCACGTTCATATCAACGAACCCGGACGCACCGAATGGGAAGGCTTCAATACCGCCACCCAAGCTGCTGCCGCAGGGGGCATCACGACGGTTGTCGATATGCCTCTCAACTGCACTCCAGTGACAACAACAGCAGACGCACTTCAGCAGAAGCTCGACGCGCTCGGCGATCAACTTTGGGTCGACTGCGGCTTTTG
>CBFHHJ010000274.1:0-1424 GCA_965655505.1 Luminiphilus sp. | reverse complement strand
GTAGTAGCCATGAACGCGGTTGTAGCCAACCTTGAGCGTACTGATGCCCGTTGTCTCCCGCTCCCGCGCTTCTATCTCCAGCAGGTAATCACCTGCATTTTTGGAAATGTTGCGTAGTTCATCGAGTTCAGTGTCATAGCCATCAGCGATCACACCCCCGTCCCGGAGTACGACGGGTGGATTCTCCACCAGCGCCCGATCGAGCAGTGCGCTTAATTCGGGGTAATTTCCCAATTGCTCTTGAAGACGCTGCAACTGTTCACAATCGGGGGGGACAGCAGCCACGATTGTTGGCAGTGTCATTAACGTTTCCCCGAGCCGACTCAAGTCTCGGGGTCGAGCAGAACCGAGCGCGACGCGAGCGAGTATGCGCTCCACATCAGCAACAGGCTTCAGTGTCTGGCGCAGTGATTCATACCGATAGTTATCGATAAGCGCGCTTACGGCATCGAGGCGCTCATTGAGGACTGTTGTATTATTGATCGGACGGTGAAGGTGGCGCCGCAGTTGGCGTGTGCCCATGGCCGTGATGGTTGATCGCATAACCGCAAATAGCGTGTGTTCCTCCTCGCCATTGAGATTGCGATCAATCTCCAGGTTGCGTCGCGTGGCGCCGTCGAGCAAAACACTGTCAGATAGTTTTTCCTCTCGGATACTTTGCAGGTGCAGAAGATCACTGCGCTGGGTGTCCTTGAGATATTCCAAAAGCGCGCCGGCCGCAGCGATAGCAAGGTTTAAGTGTTCACAACCGAAGCCACGTAAATCCTGGGTCTGGAATTGGGTGTTCAGCCCTCGACGTGCTGCCTCTTCCTCGAAGTACCACGGGGGTTGGAATCGGACGCCGTTACGCTGGGAAAAAGTGGGGTAAGCGCTGCCTTCAGGGATGAGTATCTCGGCGGGTGCTAGGCGCTCGATTTCAGCCAATAACGCTTCTTCCCCATGGACCTCGGTAACCAAGAACTGGCCGCTGGCCACGTTTACCCAGGCGATCCCATGACCATCCTGTTTGCTGGAAATTGCAAGCAGCAGGGCATCGCTGTTGGCATCGAGTAACGATTCATCCGAGAGGGTGCCCGGGGTGACAATGCGCATCACTTTGCGCTCTACCGGGCCCTTGCTGGTAGCAGGGTCACCAATTTGCTCGGCTATTGCCACAGAATGCCCCGCGCGAACCAGGCGGGCTAAGTAGTTCTCGGCTGCATGGTAAGGAACACCCGCCATCGGGATGGGTTCGCCGGCTGATTTTCCGCGGGCGGTGAGCGTGATATCGAGCACCTCAGCAGCGGTGCGGGCATCCTCGTAGAACAGCTCATAGAAGTCACCCATTCGATAAAAAAGCAGTTCACGGGGATGCTCCCGTTTGATCGCCAGGAACTGCTTCATCATGGGTGTGTGGGCGGGTTCTGAGGTCCCTGAGTTCACTG
>CBFHHJ010000273.1:0-1463 GCA_965655505.1 Luminiphilus sp. | reverse complement strand
GCCCCAGCCAGCTGGTTTTATACAGATCTGACAGGATGTAGTGGTAGTAGGGGTTTGCTGACACCAGGGCGTTGAGTGCTTTGAGTTGGCGAGTTTGATCCTCGGTGCTGTAGGCAAAATGCTCGAGGGTCATCCGATGGTCGGGTCGGGGTGACGCTTCGAGGAGTTGGGTAAGCAGATCAATAAACCAGCTCGCCGCTTCGTCCCCGTTGGCATGGGCGTGCAATTGAAAGCCCGCGTCCCAAAAGGCTTTTGCGTAATCATGAGTCACGTCTCGCGGTGCCATCCACACGCCTTCGTGGCCGTCGAGGTAACCGGGCGGGCCCATTTGCGACAAGCCGCTGAAGATTGCGCCGTCGAGCATGAGTTTGAAGTGATTGCCCACCAGCACACGTTCAGTGCTCTCGGATTGCCAGCGGGTCACGTCAGCGACCGCCTTCGATGGCGGTACTTGCCGGCTCATGAAGTCCAAAATGAGTGGCGTCAGAATAATGCGGTTGGGCACCGCGTTCTGCTCGGCGACTGCACGTATTGCCGCAATCTCGCGTTCGGGGTCTCCGAAAATGCCGGTACCCATATCGAGAGCGGTGGTAACGCCCCCCTGATGCATGAGGGAGAGGAAGTTCATCATGCCTTTGCCAAAGCGCGCTGGCTCAAACAGAAAACCGAGTTTGGGCACGACAGCCTTGAGACCGCCTTCCCAAAGGTGACCCCGTTGCCAGTCCGCCTCATGCAGCCCGTTCGCTTCAGCTTCGGTCAAGCCCAGCATGTCCCATGCGGCGTCGTTGCCGATGAGTTCATGAAAGGAGCGGTGCCAGATCATCACCGGTTGGTCGCCAAACCACTGATTCAACTCTTCTCGATAAACATCTCCGTGCCAGAGCGGGTGATAGCCCCAGGCAATAAAGGGCACCGTTGTGTCCGTGTGCAGCGCTGCGAGCTCGATCAGTCGCCGGCGATAGTCGTCCGGTGTGCGTGCCCCCGGATAATTACCGGTGGGTAGCACCCAGTCATCAGGGGCTAGGAACGGGAATTGAGTCAGCACTGCAGGGAGTGCAGGGTGCACGTGGGGGTCGATGAACCCCGGCAGGATGATGTTTTTCTCGAACTGAACGTCAATGCGACCCCCGCGCGCTTCCATGAGCGGGGTGAGCGACTCGAGGGAACCTACTGCAAGAATGCGATCGTTCTCGACGGCCACCGCGGTTGCTTCAGGTAGCGCGGGCTCCATCGTTCTGACCAGCTTTGCTGTATAAATCGTGACCTCTGCAAGGGTCGTGGGGCTCATCATGAGGGAAACGACTGCAGCGGTGAGGAGTGACACGAGTCTGCCTGGCTGCATGGATGTTGTGCTACACGATGCTGTTCTTCGCGATGCCGAGCGAAGCCAAGTTGACCGGTACATAGGTGAGCCTTTCGTCAATTTTAAATTGTTATTGTTGACGAGCTTAACGGATGACTTT
>CBFHHJ010000272.1:0-1468 GCA_965655505.1 Luminiphilus sp. | reverse complement strand
TCTGCAAGACAGGTGCGTAGGGCTGAACGACGCCCCGGGGGAACTTGTAGGCCAACGAGAATGCGACCATAGGCCGCGCCATGGTTTCGGTAGTGAAATAAAGAAATATTAAATTCAGTACCCAGCGCGTTTAAAAAAGTGAGCAGTGCGCCCGGGCGTTCCGGGAACTCCACCCGAAAAACCATTTCTTCATCAATATTCTGGGGCGCGCGACCACCCACCATATGCCGAATGTGCAATTTAGCGGTCTCGTTATCGGTGAGATCACTGACCGCATAACCAGAACCCTCAAGCTTAGCGGTCAACTGCTGCTGATCATCCCCGTTGGGAGTGACACTTAACCCCACAAAGACGCGAGCCTGCTGATCGTCCTCGTAGCGGTAGTTGAACTCAGTGATATTGCGTTTACCCAAGGCATTACAGAAGGCTCGAAACGCTCCCGGGCGCTCGGGAATGGTGACGCTCATGACAGCTTCACGCCGCTCACCGATCTCCGTACGCTCAGAGATATAGCGCAGTCGGTCAAAATTAGTGTTGGCACCACTGACCGTCGCAACCATTGTCGCGCCCTCGATACCGTGCGCTTCGGCGTACTTTTTCATCCCCGCAACCGCCAGGGCACCCGCAGGCTCGGCAATGGCCCGAGTATCTTCAAAAATGTCTTTGACCCCTGCGCAAATCTCATCCGTTGTAACCGTGATCACTTCGTCGACACACTCGCGAATCACTCGGAAAGTCTCTTTGCCTACCTGCGCGACGGCGCAACCATCCGCAAACAGACCAACCTCTTTCAACCTCACTCGGCGACCTTTTTCTAAAGCAACCTTGGTACAGGCCGCATCATCAGGCTCAACGCCAATAATTTTCGTGTTGGGCCAGACATAGCGCAGATACGCGGACATACCCGCCAACAGCCCACCACCGCCACAACAAATGAATACGTAATCCATGGGCGCGGGCGCCTGTCTAGCGATCTCCATTGCAACTGTGCCCTGACCCGCGATCACATCCGGATCGTCAAAGGGATGCAGATAAGTCATTCCCTCGGACTCAACAATTTCCATCGCTCGGGCTGAAGCCTCGTCGAAGGTATCCCCATGGAGCACAACGGTGGCACCCCAGTTCCGCACTGCATCGACCTTGATCATGGGGGTAGTCACCGGCATCACGATCTTGGCACGCACACCCAGCTTCTGGGCACCCAGTGCAACCCCCTGCGCGTGATTACCCGCTGATGCAGCAACCACGCCGCGAGCACGGGCCTCTTCACTAAGGTTGATCATTTTGTTGTAGGCGCCGCGGCATTTGAACGAAAACACGGGCTGCAAATCCTCGCGCTTCAAATACGCGCTGTTGCCGATCCGACGAGACATCAGTGGCGCAGGCTCGAGGGGGGTTTCCCGCGCGACGTCATAAACCCGGGCATTGAGAATGCGTTTGATGTAGGAATGGGGCATTACAGCGAACC
>CBFHHJ010000271.1:0-1492 GCA_965655505.1 Luminiphilus sp. | reverse complement strand
TTCGCCAGGCGCGGCGGTGCTGGCAGATCGACTGGGGGTGCCAATGGTGGGTGCGATCACTACCGATGACCAGTATCAGGACCTAAGCTTCCAACCCGATCACGCGGTGAAGCAGGATGATGTCATTGAAGGCAACGACTGGCATCTGCGCGCGATTCACACGCCGGGGCATGTGGATAACCACTTCTGTTACCTGCTTGAAGAGGAAGGGCTGGTTTTTGCGGGCGATCACATCATGAATGGCTCTACCGTCGTGATCATTCCGCCCTCGGGTGATATGAAGGCGTACATCGATTCATTGCGACGGCTGCTTGACTATGATGTGAGCGCCATTGCCCCCGGGCACGGGGAAGTGATCCCCGATTGTCGCGCGGAAGTCGATAAACTCGTGCAGCATCGACTTAAGCGGGAGGCGAAAGTTGTGACTGGATTGCAAAACGTCGGCCCTGCGACACTCGACGAACTGGTTGTTGTTGTATACGACGATGTGCCCGTGGCGTTGCACGAGTGGGCGAAGCTGTCCATGACGGCGCACCTGCTCAAGCTACAAGCTGAAGGGCAGGCAAAGGTTGTTGATGAAGGCCGGTGGGCTGTCCGGGCAGCCTAGCTATGTTTAGCCGCAACCATAAAGTTGAAAGTCCCAGAGCGCTGTGTTGTCGCTCCGGATTAAAATAGAGTAGAACGCCCTGACATTACACAGATAACAGAAAACCAAAAAGAAGAGGAGATACCCCGATGCAAGGCTTGATGATGGATGTGCCACTGACGATTACCTCGATAGTGCGGCACGCCGAACGTGTACATGGCGGCAAAGAAATTGTCTCGGTTACTCGCGATAACCCGAGGCACCGTTATACCTACCGGGACGCCTTTGCGCGCTCTAGAAAACTCGCCAACGCAATCGCGGGCTGGGGTCTGGCAACCGGCGATCGCATTGCCACGCTGGCGTGGAATGACTACCGACATTTTGAGACCTACTACGGTTCGGCGTGCTCGGGCTATGTTTGCCACACCATTAACCCGCGCCTGTTCCCCGAGCAGATTGTCTACATCATTAACCACGCAGACGATCAATATGTGTTTTTAGATCCTGATTTCTGGCCCTTGGTGGAGGCTGTGGCAAGTCAGTGTCCCGGGGTGAAAGGCTGGGTTGTGATGACCACGCCGGAACACATGCCCGAGACCTCGGTTGAGAATGTCATCTGTTACGAAACTCTCATCGCCGATCAGAGCGATGCCTTCGAGTGGCCCGAGATCGATGAAAATGCCGCTTGTGCCTTGTGTTACACGTCGGGAACAACAGGAAATCCGAAAGGTGTTTTGTACAGCCATCGGTCCACGGTGCTGCACACTTACGCGACGCTGATGCCCGATGCGCTGAATATCTCGGGTTCCGACGTAATTATGCCGATCGTACCCATGTTCCACGTGAATGCCTGGGGCAACCCCTACGCTTGCCCGGTTGCGGGCGCAAAGATGGTCATGCCCGGCA
>CBFHHJ010000270.1:0-1503 GCA_965655505.1 Luminiphilus sp. | reverse complement strand
CTTCCCGCTGGCCATACGCACTAAGTTACTCGCGCAATGGGAGCCCATATCCATAGCGTGATAAGCCTGCTTGGCGATCGGGGGTTCGAGGTTAGCGGTATCGCCAATGCAAAAAATATCGGGATGCTTGGGGTGGACGAGGGTTTTGGTTGTGGGAACCCATTTCAGGCCGCGGATGGATTGAGAGCTTGATTCCCCGCTGCTTGCTAACAAGCCCGAGGCTTCAATCACTGGCTGGGTTTGAGAGCCACCGGTCCAGATGGTGATCTGAGAACGAAACCGCGTGCCATCAGCAAGCTCAACCGTTTTGGGCATGACCCGAGCGACGGGTTGGCCGAGTCGCATCGTCACGCCGTATTCGGCGCAGCGGTTTTCAAGGTGGCGACTGACTGCCGCGGGTGCGCTAGACAGCAATCGCGGTGCAGCATCGACCACGGTGAGTTGAAGCCGGTCTGCAGGGCATCCCCTAAGAATCTCACCAACGGCTTCGATACCTTCAAACCCCCCGCCGATGACAGTCACGGGCATGGGTTTGGGTTGCCGGCCTGCGGCTTTTATAGATTTTCCGATCGCCGCACACTGCTCGACCGATTTGAAACCCAGCGTGTGCTCGCGCACGCCGGGTATTCCAAAGTCGGTGTCAGCCGCCCCAAGCGCCACCACCAGGTAATCGTATTCAAGTTCGCGGTTAGCGCAGATTACGCGATGCCTGTCGGCGTCGATTGAGGTTATCGATGCGCGCTTAAAGCGGTATCCCCGGCTTTCGAGCACTGATTTAAGGGACAGTCGTAGCGACGTCGGTGTCTTGCGCCCAGATACCAACTCGTGAATGGCGGGTAAGAACTCAAAGTGGGGCTTTTGATCGATCACAGTGACATCGAAGTCGGCGGCCGGCAGCCCAAGGGCGCAGGACAGACCGCCAAATCCGCCGCCAAGCACGACAACGCGTGGTTTTGCTTTGCTCTTCATTGCAGCGCCCACAAAGTTTGATAGCGCGCCCTTGCGGCGACAGTGAATTTCGTCACGCCCACACGCTGTGGATAGGTTCGGCAAGAGCCTATCAGATCGGCATCGCGTCGCCTAAAAATGGTCAACGCGCGCAGTGAGGCAGTTCGAACGGGCCTCAGCCGGTTATTCAGGTTCAATAAGAAGCTGCTACGGCAGCTCCTGTCCTCTTGCTAAAACATACAGCCGATACCACTCTTCGCGGTTTAGGGTGACCTCGAGCGCTTTCACGCAGGCAGACATCCGTTCAGGGTTGGTTGTGCCGATAACCGGCTGGATGCCCGCCGGGTGGCGCATTAGCCAGGCAAGCACGATGGCCTCCCTTGAGGTAGCGTGGTGCTCGGCCAGTTCAGTCACCGCGTTGCTGGTTGCCAACACGGCGGCATTTGCAGAGTTGGTATCAGCGCTATTGCCAGAGAACATGCCACCTGCAAGCGCACCCCAAGACTGAATCTGAATCCCGTTTTGCTGGCAGTACTCAAGGGTGCCGGATGCGAA
>CBFHHJ010000269.1:0-1518 GCA_965655505.1 Luminiphilus sp. | reverse complement strand
AATCCTAGCGGCATCATTCTGTCTGGCGGCCCAGAGTCGGTCACAGCACCCGACTCTCCGCGCGCGCCCGACGTGGTGTTTGCATTGGACGTTCCGGTGCTTGGTATCTGCTACGGCATGCAAACCATGGCAGTCCAGCACGGTGGTGCCGTAGAGGGGTCCGACACATCCGAGTTTGGTTACGCCCAAATTCGTCGAACAGTGGATGGCGGATTGCTGCACGATATCTCAGATCATTTAGATGAGCAGGGTCGCATGCTCCTGGATGTCTGGATGAGTCACGGAGATAAGGTCTCTGGTTTGCCCGATGGCTTCGAATGCTTTGCTGAAACCGATAGCTGTCCGATCGCTGCGATGGCGCATAAAGAAAAACCGTGGTTTGGTATTCAGTTCCACCCCGAGGTGACTCACACGCTGCAGGGCAAGCGAATCTTCGAGCACTTTGTGCTTGAGATTTGCGGTTGTGAGGCTCTTTGGACTCCAGCCAATATTGTTGACGATGCGATCGCCCGGGTGTGCGCACAGGTGGGCGACGACAAAGTGTTGCTCGGTCTCTCGGGCGGCGTCGATTCTTCGGTTGTGGCCGCGCTCTTACACCGTGCCATAGGTGATCAATTAACCTGCGTCTTTGTCGACAATGGGCTCCTGCGTCTTCATGAGGGCGATCAGGTTATGGACATGTTTGCCCGCAACATGGGGGTTAAAGTGATCCGGGCTGACGCAGAGGATCGCTTCCTTAGCCGGCTCGTGGGAGAGGCTGACCCGGAAGCCAAACGCAAAATTATTGGTAACACCTTCATCGATGTCTTTGACGAAGAGGCCACCAAAATCACCGACGTGAAGTGGTTGGCTCAGGGCACTATTTATCCGGACGTCATCGAATCCGCAGGATCCAAAACCGGTAAAGCCCATGTCATTAAGTCTCATCACAATGTCGGTGGGTTACCTGAAGGCATGGCTCTTGAGTTGGTCGAGCCGCTGCGTGAGTTGTTCAAGGATGAGGTGCGTCAAATAGGTCTTGAACTGGGGCTTCCCCGAGATATGGTGTTTCGCCACCCATTTCCCGGGCCGGGTCTCGGGGTTCGGATCCTCGGCGAAGTGAAGAAAGAATATGCGGAGCTGCTACGCCGCGCCGACGCCATATTCATCGAAGAGTTACGTCGCTCGGGTTGGTACGACAAGACCAGCCAGGCCTTTGCAGTCTTTCTACCGGTGAAGTCTGTTGGAGTTGTCGGCGACGGGCGCCGCTACGAATACGTGATTGCTATTCGTGCCGTGCAGACCGTGGATTTCATGACAGCGCGCTGGGCGCATCTGCCCTACGAGCTGCTTGAAACGGTTTCAAATCGCATTATCAATGAGATCTCCGGTATATCCCGGGTCACCTATGATATTTCAGGTAAGCCACCCGCTACGATTGAGTGGGAATAATAGGGTGGATATAACCTATTGATTTATATAGGTTTTCAAGTTGCAAAGAAGTTACAAAGAGCCCCGTTTTTGGGGCTTTTTTACAAG
>CBFHHJ010000268.1:0-1540 GCA_965655505.1 Luminiphilus sp. | reverse complement strand
AGATTGCGGCGGGGGAGCGCAATATACAGCGTCAACACCTGAAAAATCGAATGACCGTGTGGGAGCGGATTCGCTACCTCGCAGACGACACCCCGCAGGTCCTCTATCAGAACTGGGGCCCTAATCTTGACGGCGCCTCGCTGGTAACCGCGATTGTTCAGATCGATGGACGCGATGTCGCGATTTACGGGCATGACTTTACCGTCCGAGCGGGCTCAATGGACGCTACCAACGGCCAAAAGTTGGCCCGTCTCTTCGAGCTGGCGGCAAAGCGTAAGATTCCGCTAGTGGGGCTTAATGATTCTGCCGGTGCCTACATTCCAGCGGGGGTCGGTGGTCTCGATGGCTATGCTGATGCTTTCACTGCGCTGCGCAAGATAAGCGGCATCGTCCCGAGCATCATGTGCATGTTCGGCTTTAATGCTGGCGGCGGGAGTTACTTGCCGCGGCAAGGCAGCTTCCTGATACAACCGAAAAATACCTTCTTCGGTTTAACGGGTCCGGGTGTTGTGAAATCGGTGCTCGGGGAGGACATCACCCCCGATGAGTTAGGCGGACCCAGTGTGCACAGTCAAACAGGCGTGACTGATTTTGTCGTTGACGATGAGGTGTCCGCGCTGCGTAAAGTGAAGGAAATCCTGCGCTACCTGCCCGATTCGTGTCACTCAGCACCAAGCTATCAGCCGAGCTCGGACCCTGCGGACCGGGAGACCCTTGATATCGATATTCTGCTGCGCAAAGCGTTCAATTCACCCACGGGTTTCAACACCCCTGTTGATATCACTATTTTGATTCAGCAGCTCTGTGATCACGGAGACTTCCTTGAAGTGCAGGCTGAGCGCGCTCGCAATACGATTACCGCTTTTGGTCGCATTGCCGGCAATGTGGTGGGTTTCGTGGCCAATAACTCTGCCGTTGCGTCGGGTCAGATCGATATCGACGCGGCCTACAAGAACGCGCGTTTCATCCGCTTTTGCAATCTTTACAACATTCCGGTCATGTTCCTTGAAGACACCACAGGCTTCTTGCCCGGCCGCGAGCAGGAGCATCGAGGCATTGTGCAGGCGGGACGCGCAATGCTGGATGCGATTGTGGATCTGCGCACGCCGCGTTTTCTTGTGCTGGTGCGCAACGCTTTCGGTGGCGCCTACGCCAGTTATAACAACTACCCCACAGGGGCCGACTTTGTCGTTGCACTGCCTACAACCCGAGTGGCTGTCATGGGTCCTGCAGGGGTTGAGTATGTCTACAAAGAAGAACTGAAGGCTATACGCTCAAGCGTGCCCAAGCGCATTGCCGAAGCGGCTGAATCGCAGCGGGCGCAGGGTCTGTCGGAGGCCGATGCTCAGGTCGCTGCGGAAGAGTCGGTACAAACCTGGGCGAAACACGCTGAGCAGGCTCTCGCCCAGCGTTACGAACGCGAGATCATGAATCCGGAGGAGGCGCTGAGCTTAGGCTCCATTTCCCAAATCGTGATGCCGGCTGAACTGCGCCACGTGGTGGCGGATCACCTGGCATTTTGCTTGAGGCACTACGAAGC
>CBFHHJ010000267.1:0-1553 GCA_965655505.1 Luminiphilus sp. | reverse complement strand
TTCACAATAAAGGGTTTACCCGCTAGGCCCTCAAGATCGCTCGGGGTCTGTGCGTCCAAAGCCTCGAGCGCGATTGGTGGTAACGGGTACTCAACTGTCGCGATGTCAGAGCGTGTGCTGCCGATATAAACCCAGCCTGCCACCGCCCAGCAAAAGCCGGACACTACTAACAAGGAGAGGACTGTCGCTGTCGGCTTTGATGTAGGCAACGCGGTAACTCTGGTTATTTACTCAGTCAAGATCGATAGTAGAGCGCACTCTTGTTTCAGCCCGCTGGTGACTATTCACCCTCGAGACTCGTATGCTATCGAGTTAATGGATCTTTAGCTCTATTACGCTTTGGCATGCAGCACGACCGGAACGTTGGTGTACCCCATCACAAAATTGGACAGTGTTCGCTCGGGCTCTCCAACCAGTTCCACTCGGTCGTAGCGCTTCAGGATTTCCTCCCAGAGAAGCCGCAATTGCATTTCACCCACGCGGTTGCCCATGCAGCGATGTATTCCAAAACCAAAGGACAAGTGTTGACGGGCATTTTCCCTGTCAATCAGGAACCGATCCGGCTCGCGAATGACTTCTTCATCGCGATTTCCCGAGACGTACCACATAACCACGCGATCACCTTTTTTGATGGTCTGGCCCTGAAACTCGATATCTTCAAGTGCGGTACGACGCATGTGAGCCAATGGCGTTTGGAATCGGATGATTTCAGAGACCATGTTGGTCACAAGCGAGGGATCTGCCTTCAGCTTGGCGTATTCCTCGGGGTTGCGGTTCATCTCTACAACACCTGCTGATATCGAGTTTCGGGTGGTGTCGTTGCCGCCCACGATCAAAAGGATCAGGTTGCCCAAAAATTTGTGGGGGTTGTTAACCATGTCCTTAGTGTCTTCGCCATGCGCTAAGAGCGAGATGAAATCAAACTTCACGGGCTGCGCGGCACGCTCATGCCAAAGTTTGGCGAAGTACTCGTAGCATTCCATCAGCACCCGTTCGCGCTCATCCATGTCCACATCCAGGCCAACCGTTGCCGATGTGGTGGACACGTCTGACCAATAAGGCAGGAGGTGTCTATCTTCGAAGGGAAAATCGAATAACGTCGCAAGCATTTGGGTCGTGAGCTCTTTGGAAACCCGTTCAACCCAATTGAATTCTTCACCGATCGGGAGGTCATCCAGAATGGTCGAAACCCGCTGACGGATCAGCGTCTCAATATCATTTAGTCGTGCGGGAGCAACGGCAGGTTGCACCGTTTTGCGTTGCACGTCATGGATCGGC
Organism: Luminiphilus sp.; assembly: GCA_965655505.1. Lineage (GTDB taxonomy): Bacteria > Pseudomonadota > Gammaproteobacteria > Pseudomonadales > Halieaceae > Luminiphilus. The sequence goes on along the minus strand of CBFHHJ010000267.1, from coordinate 275 downwards.
GGATCCATGGCAATGAACATTGGCGGCGCGAAGCCCTCCGGCTGATCACCAATCACGATGTCGCGCTCTGACGAGAAACGGTGGTGGTCGGTATCAACGGCCATGATGTCTTTGTAACGGGTGATCGACCAGTAGGGCCCATGCATGCTGTCGGGGCAATAATGAACCGGCGCCTCTTTGCGAAGCCTTCGGAAGTATTCGCCATGGACATTGTTCTGAAACAGTTCGGCCTGCGCCACATTGAGTTGGTCAAGGGGGAGCGACCAAGGGTCAGC
>CBFHHJ010000266.1:0-1554 GCA_965655505.1 Luminiphilus sp. | reverse complement strand
GAGTTGCATCGCTACTTTACCCCCCAGAGAATGGCCGACGAAGTGGGCCATTGGAATACCGCGCTCATGCATCCAGCCGCTAACGGCTTCTGCGTAGCTGGGGATGCACGGTCGGTCACTCCAGGGCGAATGACCATGGTCGGGTAGATCAGGGCTGTGGACCTTGAACTCGTCTTGTAACGCGCGCGCGATACTCCCAAGGTTGATTCCCTGGCCAAATAGACCATGCAAGAGCACCACATCAGGGCCGTTTCCGAGCACACTGTCGTGCAGCTTGTTGTCCATCACCACCTCTCCTTTGTTAGCATGCAACTCTTTTGACTACTTCGACCACTTCGATTACTTCGACTACACGGAATCTTGCAATGACCAAATCAGTGCGTCTACGCCTTAATGACCACCTGCGACTAATCCTAGCAACGTGCGCGGTATTTTTCTTGAGCAGTTGTGCAACAGATGGCGGCTACAACCCCACCACGCCAGATAACGTGCTCAAAGAGGAGGTTCTCGCCTCAACCAATATGCGCAATATCGTCATCGCTCACGTCAACCTCGGATCCCCCTCGAGAAACTATGTCTCAAAAGCTGAACCCATGATTGATGGTCGAGTGGCGGCTTACCTGAAGAGCAATGGCTACAACATTTTGCCCCAACGAGAGTTCAGCCAGCGCTGGGAGAACGCCAAACGCATTTATGGCGACCCCATTGACCCAACAACCGGGCGCGTAAATACCAAAACGTTCATTCAGTTGATTGCGACTGTGCGCGATGAAATGAAAGAACGCACGAATGTAGACGCTTTCGTGTTTACCGATCTTATTGAAACCGAGATCACAATCGCGGGCGGCGTTAATCGTGTGGCGCGTTTCGACGGCGTGTCTCGCAAGCCCACTATGCGCGGCCCCGGAGACGGGGTAAGCACCGAGTTCGATTGGAATCAGCCAGTTGCCGCAATCTCAATTCAAGTCGCCGTATACAACACAGAGCTTGAGCAAGTGTTTGCAGGGGTTGGAGGTATTGACCTCACGGATGCCATCGACACGCGCTCAATGCGCAACTTTATTCGTCGCAAGGACATCCTCGAAAACGAGGATTTTATCGACGAGGGTATTCAAATCGCGTTCCACCCGCTGATCAAAATGGAAAATTGGCCGGGTAAACCTGAATAACATAAACAAAAGCGGGCCGTTTTCAGCGATCTTCCGATCAGCGGTGGGGATCGATGCGGGTTACGGGATTACGAAGTTGCAGGCTGACAAGCGCATTACAGCGTCGAGCCGGGATGGCGAAGGACGCTCACGGCGCCAACACCTCCAAACCGCGCTCGATACACCACATGGCGCTCAAACTCCCAAGCACCAACACGGGGATCTGTGAGAGCGCTGGCATGCGCTCCTGCCAGAGTCGGGCGGCAATGCCGCCTGCGGCCAGCAGCAAGGCAATAAAAACGAGCTGACCAAATTCAATCCCTAGATTGAAAAAGAGTAGCGCGAGGGGGATATTGGTTTGTGGAAGTCCCGTCTCCCCCAAGGCTCCGGCAAAGCCCATTCCGTG
>CBFHHJ010000265.1:0-1559 GCA_965655505.1 Luminiphilus sp. | reverse complement strand
TCGTCAATTTCATTAGCTACTCCCCCACGTTTGCAAGCTCTGGCCAGCCAACGCCAGAGCAAATCAACGAACTGGGTAGCGCTGGGTTTGAGCGGGTTGTCTATCTGGCACTTACCGACCACGACACATCGGTAGCCAATGAAGACCGCTTGGTTAGGAATGCGGGGATGAGTTTCGTACAGATTCCAGTAGTTTGGGAGAAGCCAACCCTCACCGACTTCAATCACTTTGTCGCAGTAATGAACGCCGATAGCCAGACTAAGACCCTAGTGCATTGCCAGATCAATTTACGGGCGAGTGCGTTTTCATTCCTGTACCGGGTGATTTACCAGGACATATCCGTAGAAGAAGCCAAGCAGGCGATGAACACGATTTGGGCACCTCATCCCCACTGGAGAGAGTTCATTTTCGAGGTGCTCCAACATCACAAAGTCGATCCCGATTGCGAGATCTGTGATTGGTCTATGTCGGAGGAGGCCCGCTAAACCGCCGGCATCAGCGCTTACCGACTGGGTCGGGTCTTGGTCAACACCCCAATTTTCGTTTTGCCCAAGAAGCAACGGAATCCTTCAGAGGTGTAGACCACACTCAACCTTCTTTTTACCCTGCCACCGCCCCGCCCTTCCGTCGCCTTTGACGGTGCAATGACTACAGCCGATTGAGCTGTAGCCCTCGGCAACGAGGGGATGAAAAGGGAAATCGTGGCGCGCGATATAGGCATCGCGTTCCTCTTTGCTCACATCAATCATTGGGTTGAACTTGATGATGCCTCGGCGCTCTTCGAACACGGCAAGTTCCGCCCGATGCTCGGTTTGCCATCGCATCAAGCTTGAAACCCATACATGAAAATCCTGCTTGACCTCTTCAAGCGGCTGAACCTTGTTCACGGAGCAGCACAGGTCGGGGTCGGTATTCCAAAGCTGCTCGCTCACCGAGTAAGCATGATGGTGCCGATCGGGATCAATATCTTCGACCCTAAGGTTCCATTGTTTTACCAATTGGTCGCGATAGCTCAGGGTTTCGGGGAAATGAAAGCCAGTGTTGATGAAGTGGATGACCTGTTCGGGCCTCGCTCGGGAAATAATATGCAAAAAATACGCGGACGTGGCGGCAAACGACGATGTAACCAGTACCTTCTCAGGCGCGAAATCGTGATAAAGCCGCTGAATTCGCTCCTCAAAATGCAAGGGTTCGTAAATGCGATTGAGGTCGGCAATGGCCTCGTAAGTCAAACCCGCACTATTGTCGCTTGCGTGGGCGATCAGAGCTGCTGTGTTCATGACTTACTCGCTAGTTGGCAGGTAATAGGTACGGCTAAAAGGTGTAACGACAGATACAGACCCTAGCCTAGCGGCACCCAAAGAAAATCAAAAAGAATAAATAACTCTTCTCTTATTCTTTATTGTGCTTTTGCCTGCATTTAATCGTGCACCAACTCACAGCTGACTTAGCGCGCCAAATGTCATGTACCCTGCGCTCGGTGGGTTTACACTGACCACCCTTCGACCAATAAAGAGAATGACGTCATGAAGACAATTGGATTTGCAGCGCAAGCCGCT
>CBFHHJ010000264.1:0-1563 GCA_965655505.1 Luminiphilus sp. | reverse complement strand
AGACGTTAGCCGTGGTGAAGTTGCCCTTGGTGACCAACAGATTCGGTACGTTGAGCTGCAGGTCCAGCGGACGATCGACGAGCGCGGCGCGCAAGTCATCGTTCGAGAATGCTGAGATCGCGAGCGGGGTATCTTGCAGGGATGCCTCGCGCTTCTCAGCGGTAACGATGACTTCTTCTAACTGGGCGCTCGCTTGACTACTGATCGCCAAGGCGAGAACGGAGACGGCAAACGGAACACCGGGAATACGGGAAATACGCATACACACTACCTCGTTGCTTATTTTTTTTGAGTGGTGTGCTGACAGGCGGGGTATCGCACGCACTGCCAGCTGTCTTTATAAAGCTACCAGCCTGATTGGAAAAGTGCCACCACAGAGCAGCTAAAAACTTTTGAGCGGCAGCCTCATCGTCGATGAGATCCACCAAGCCTCTTAGCCCGAAACTGCCGTTCTAAGTTGGCGTCGCTTTCGGGGTTAGCGTCGCTTTCGAGGTGTTCTTCCGGTTGGTTTTCTCTTCCGCGGTATGCCTGTGTGCTGGGTAGCGAATGGCTGGCTATCGTCATTGACCACCCGATGGCGTTTCGGGGGCTGGCGTAAGGGCACAAGGTGCATCTTGCCGTTGCCGATCAGATCACGACGGCCCATCTTTTTAAGCGTTTCGCGCAGCAGCGGCCAGTTCTCAGGATCGTGGTAGCGCAAAAAGGCTTTGTGCAATCGCCGCTGATTGAGCTTGCGCACTGACGGCACGTGTTCGCTCTGCCGCGTCACTCGTTTTAGGGGGTTCTTGCCCGAGTGATACATAGCGGTGGCCGTGGCCATTGGGGATGGATAAAAAGTTTGCACTTGGTCAGCGCGAAATTTGTTGCGTTTTAACCACAGGGCCAAGTGAATCATGTCTTCATCGGTTGTGCCCGGGTGGGCCGCAATGAAATACGGAATCAAGTACTGCTTTTTACCCGCCTCGCGCGTGTATTTTTCGAACATGGCTTTGAACGCATCGTAGGTGCCGATACCGGGCTTCATCATTTTGTCGAGTGGGCCGGACTCAGTGTGTTCCGGAGCAATTTTCAGATACCCCCCCACATGATGGGTCACCAGTTCGTGAACATACTCAGGTGTTTCAACAGCGAGGTCGTACCGTAAGCCCGACGCGATTAGCACTTTCTTGATGCCCGGTAGTTCCCGTGCTCGCCGATACAGGCTGATTAGCGGTGTTTGATCGGTGTTCAGGTTTTTACAGATACCTGGAAACACGCATGAGAGCTTCCGGCACTTGGCTTCAATTTCTTTGCTCTTACACGCGAGACGCCACATATTGGCGGTGGGTCCCCCAAGGTCTGAAATGACACCTGTGAACGCTGGGCTCGTATCTCGAATTTTTTCGACCTCGCGGATGATCGAGTCTTCGGAGCGATTTTGAATGATCCTACCTTCGTGTTCAGTGATCGAGCAGAAGGTGCAGCCACCAAAGCAACCGCGCATGATATTCACCGAATGCTGAATCATTTCGAACGCGGGAATCTTCGCGCCCCCGTAAACCGGATGCGGTAGACGCTGGTAGG
>CBFHHJ010000263.1:0-1566 GCA_965655505.1 Luminiphilus sp. | reverse complement strand
GGGGTCGAAGCGAGCGATTCCCTGCTCGATGCAGTATTCGATGCCACGGTAATAACAGGCCTCAAAGTGCAGGAACTCGAACTCCTCAAGACATCCCCAATAGCGCCCGAATAAGGTGTCTTGACTGCGAAAGTACAGCGCCGCGGCAACTGGCTTGGCCTCATGACTTGCGGTGACCATAACAAGCGCATCGCCGAGCGCGGGGCCCACTGATTGAAAAAATTCGCCGGTAAGATAACCGCTATGACCGCTGCGTTTGGCATAAGTCATCTGGTAACAGTGATGAAAAAATCGCCAATCCGCGTCTGTAATTGCTGCGCCAGTTTTTGTCTCGAGGGTCAGACCCTGTTCCAAAACCCGGGCACGTTCTTTGCGCAGATTCTTCCGTTTACGGCTACTGAACGTTGCCAGGAAATCATCAAAGGTTGAGTAATCTTTGTTGAACCAGTGAAACTGGGTCGTCATGCGTTGATGTAGGCCACGCGCGGAGAGTGTCTCGGCGAGCGCCGCTTCGGTGAAAAGCGTATGCCAGCCAGAGATTTCCTTGTCGCGACAAAGTTGTTCCACCGCCTCTAGCAGTCCGTCCAGGGCGTGGGGCGCGCTCAGGTTGAGATACAGCCGCGGCCCTGTCGCCGGTGTCAGCGGCGCGGCGGTTACAAGCTTGGGGTAGTAGCGAAGACCGGCCCGCTGCCAGGCATCAGCCCACGCCCAATCAAAGACGTATTCACCATAAGAATGGTCCTTGAGAAAGCACGGCGCAGCGGCAATGACCGAATCACCCTCTTTGAGGACCAAGTGGAAAGGCTGCCATCCTGATGCGGGAGTGGTGCAGTTCGTTTCTTCCAAGACCCGGAGAAAGTCCCAGCTGAGAAACGGATAATCGTCACCTAGCCAGGCCGTCCAATCCGCTTTGGGAATATCGGCAATCGACGTGTGTATCTCGAGCTCCATTGCTCGTGCCCATGGTTGGTATCAGTGTATGAATACGTCTGCCGAGGCAAAGTGTCCCACTAGTCCGACAAGAATAATGGCACCGATCCATTTGCTCTGATTGAAGGCAAGAAAACACGCGGCTCGATCGCGATCGCGAATTAACCATAGGTGCCAAGCGAACATTCCCGCGACCGCACCGATAGCAAGATAGTAGAAGAGACCAAGCTCAAATGCCTTGCCGGTCATCACAAAACAACCCAGCGCAGCCACTTGCATGGCACCGATCAGTCTTCGGTCCATCTCTCCAAAGAGAATCGCTGTGGACTTGATGCCGACACTGAGATCATCTTCCCGATCTACCATTGCATACTGTGTGTCGTAAACCACAGTCCATAGTAGGTTTGCGGCAAACAACCACCAGAGCCCGGTCGGCAAACTGTTTAAGCTTGCAGCAAATGCCATCGGAATTGCCCAGGAGAAAGCGGCGCCCAGCACGAACTGCGGGAGGTAGGTGACACGCTTCATAAACGGATAAATAACCGCCAGAGAAACACCCACAAAGGAGAGTTTGACCGTGAGCGGATTAGTCAGCAGCACCAGGAGTAACGCGATGGCGAGTAAAACGAATAACAG
>CBFHHJ010000262.1:0-1585 GCA_965655505.1 Luminiphilus sp. | reverse complement strand
CTGGTTGCATCGCTGAACTATAGGGTTCAGCGCCGCCAAGTGTCAATTAAGTTGGCGTGTAATGTGTCAATTAAAGATTACACCAGAAATCGAAAGTGGTGTCTTTTGCTCAATCTGCTTCGGAGTCGCCAATGCCGTAACGTCGGAGCTTGGTGTAAAGGCTTTGTCGGCTGAGGCCCAGCAACTCCGCCGCCGATGCCCGGTTGTCCTTGGTGAGCGACAGTGCGGCCTCGATGCAAAGAGCTTCGATAACATCCGTCGACTCTCTCACCAACTCTTTCAGGGGTACTCGGCCAACCCGGCGGGTGATCTGATCGATAGAGCGAGGTAAATGCTGGGTCCGCGAATGGTCCGCAGACACCCGGTGGGCGATATCGCGAATAAACAATACGTAGCGTGTCTCGCCTTCGCGGGCCAATCTTGCAGTTGAAATTTCAATGTCGGTGACGACCCCGAAGTTGTTGCGCAACACCGAGGCGTACAGTTTGATCGATGTTTCTTTCTTTAAATTATTCAGCAGCACGGACATGTCGACCGTAGAACGCCCAATCCATGTGTCCGCGGGCTTGCCAATGACTTGATCCCGAGAGGGAGCCTGAGTCCATTCCAAAAACAGCTCATTGGCCTCTAGCACTCTGCCGTCGCTATCTAGCTGTACGATGGCGTCGGGTGCCCCGTCGATCAGATCGTGGATGTCGTTTGCGTCGTCACTGACGCTGGCGTTGGCGCTCGTCAGTGCGATAAGAAAGCGCGACTCTGGCCCCTGCCGAATAAACGTCGCGTCGATACCGACTTCGCTGCCGTTGGCGCTGGTTTGCAGATGGCTCATGCTGGACGCGCCTGCATTGCGAGCTTCTGCCAGCAGATTGACCACCCTGAGTTCCTCTTTTTCCTCGAAGCCGAGCGGAAATGCACGGCCGATAATGCTTTGATCGCTGCCAGCGAGAATTTCCCGTGCAAGGGAATTCGCTTCCAAAATGCGTCCGCTGCCTTCATCCACCACGAGCAGCCCATCCGACACCATTTCGGTGATGCGCCGATACCGGTTTTCCATTTGGCGCATGGACCAGTAATCCCGCTCCATGGCTTGCTGTGCGTTCAGCAGCTGTTGACGGAGGTTGCTCAGTGCTCGAAGGTCCTGACCGATAGCAATCACCACATCGAGTTCAGCATCTGCAACCAGCCGGTAGCTCATGGGCAATTGGATGTCCATTTCGGGCCAGGCATGATTCAGATCGACTCTGACCGGTGAACCCGGCGCAGCCCGTGCGCGCTGCAACGCTTCAGTTGCGCGCTCCTTATGGTCCGCAATCACCGATGCCTGCCAAGGGTGTCCTTGCCACGATAGGTGCCGGAGATCGCTGAGTTCGTGGTTGGTAACCGAAAACTCAACGCAGGCGTCTTGGCGGTCTATTTTGACCTGTATGTCAGCCACGGCTTCGAAGGTTGCGGTGAGGGCGTTGGAGTTGAGTTGGCTCAGCACTGATGGAGAGTTCCGTCGGGGATGCGATCACACGGGGTGACGCGCTGTCGTTTTCGGTCTGTTTTCTGTTACTCAATTTTCGCATAAAACCACCTCAGCGTG
>CBFHHJ010000261.1:0-1586 GCA_965655505.1 Luminiphilus sp. | reverse complement strand
CAGCCGATCTGCCAGAACCGCTGCGCCTGGCGAATGATCTGAGTGGGTATGGGTACAAACGATATGCGTGATGCGATCGCCAGCAGCGGCAAGAACCGCCTCGATGTGCGAATCAATGGCGGGCCCGGGGTCAAGCACCGCCACCGACTGGTCGCCGATTAAATAGGTGTTGGTGCCGGGTCCCGTCATGGGTCCGGGGTTGGGCGCGACAATCCGTCGAACTCGCGGCGAAATCGCGCGCGCTTCGCCATAGGGCTGAAACCCCTCCGACTGCATGTCAGCTTATGAGGTTTGTGATGGGAACAACGGGGTTTACGTCTGCTTCGTAGTCAACGCCGTCGACCTCAAAGCCAAACAACTGCAAAAACTCTTGGCGGTAGCCATCAAAATCCGACAGCGCTTTCAGATTATCGGTATCGATTTGACTCCAAATGGCAGCGACTTCGGCCTGCACTTCTGGATCGAGTTCAAGATCATCTGCTCGCAGGCGACCCTCATCATCCGGGCCAGCCTTATCACCGTAAAGCGAGTTTCTGAACAATCGATCGACCTGCTCTATGCAGCCCTCGTGAACACCTCGCGCCTTCATCACCTTGAACAAAATCGCCAGGTAAATCGGCATCGCCGGAATCGCCGCTGAGGCCTGCGTAACAACCGCTTTCAGCACCGACACTCGGGCATCACCCGACTTCGCTGCCAATCGGCTCCGAATATCTACCACGCGCTTATCGAGGTCTTGTTTCGCGGCACCGATCGTCCCGTGCCAATAAATATCCCAAGTGATTTTTTCACCTATATAGGTGTAGGCCGTGGTCTTTGCGCCCTCCGCCAGCACGCCAGCTTCGTCGAGTGCATCGATCCACATCTGCCAGTCTTCGCCACCCATCACTGCGACCGTGTTGTCGATTTCTTCCTGGCTTGCGGCCTCGAGGTGATATTCCTGAATCACCTCTTTATCGGTATTTACCCCTTTTTGGGTCGTAGGCTTGCCAATGGGCTTGAGGGTCGAGGTGAAGACCTCGCCGGTTTTAGGGTGTGTCCGACGTGGTGCCGCAAGGCTGTAAACCACAAGATCGACCTGCTCGAGATCGGATTTGATCAAATCAATGACCCGCGCTTTCATATCATCAGAAAACGCGTCGCCATTTAAGCTTTTGGCATACAGATTTTCCGCCTCGGCAAACTGATGAAATGCGGCTGAGTTGTACCAACCTGCGGTGCCCGGCTTCTTTTCCGTTCCCTCTTTCTCAAAGAAAACACCGATCGTGGCTGCACCAGCACCAAATGCCGCGGTGATTCTCGATGCCAGACCGTAGCCAGTGGAGGCACCGAGTACCAGCACCCGCTTGGGCGCAGAGTCGATTGAGCCATTACGCTTCACATAATCAATTTGCTTGCGCACATTCTGTCGGCAACCCTCGGGATGCGTGGTTGTACAGAGGAAACCGCGAACGCGGGGTTTAATAACCATGAGGGCTCCGAAAGCTGATCTGTTTAACGGGCTTGAAGTCTACCATGCACCCGCATTAGGGATGTTACTGTCCGCATTGCTGCAATCGGTTGCAAGCACCATAGAAATCATGGAA
>CBFHHJ010000260.1:0-1618 GCA_965655505.1 Luminiphilus sp. | reverse complement strand
CCATCTCTACTGCTGCAAACAACGAGCCCTGACTGCTACGCCAGTCTCTAAGCCGATAGCCATCAGGCAATGAAGCTTCGAGGGCCTCAGTGGCACGCTGCGCATCAGTAAGACTCGCATATTGGATTTGAATCCCATCGACCCCACGACGAGCAAATAGACGGCGAGCGGTGTCGATGCCCACCCACCCTTGAGTTGCATCAAGATCAGCGCCTACCTTAAAAATAGCGACCACCTCGAGGCTTCGAGTGCGCGGAAATACGCCCAGTGGCGTGACACTCACTGTCGGCAAGGTGGCTTCAATTGAATCGCCCACCGAGACACCCAGAAGGTTAGCCAACCCCTCTCCGATCACCACCGTGAAGCCCGGCGACTCGAGGCGGTCTAGATCGCCACTAACGATGTGTTCGTGCAGTGAAGTGACGCCTGACTGCGAGTTCAGACTAATGCCTGACAACTGCGCTCCGCGCTGTCTGCCCCAAGCCTGGAGCAACACCGTATCGCGTATCACGGGTGCAATACCAATAACGCCCCCTAACTGGAGTTCCTCAGACAGGCTCTGCCAATCACTGATACTGCCGACGTCTGCCTCGATCGTCGCATGGGGTACTAAAGCAAGAATTCGCCCGTGCAATTCAGTCGCAAAACCATTCATGACCGACATGACGGTAATCAGGCTTGCAACACCCAGAATCATGCCAAGCATCGACGCTCGGGCAACAAGGCGCGTGAAACCGGTCTGGCCACGTTGGAGGCTATATCGGGTGACAATGTCCCAGAGTAAGGACAACATGGAACGAGTCAGCGCCGGGGATCGAAGGTTTCTACCCCTGCCCCACTACCCTCGACTCGGGTCTCTGTTTCGCAACGCTGGGGATCACCGCCGCACAGGTCGCACTTTTGATCGATGCCCAGCTTGCCGACGCCGCCACAGGAGCCCTTTAGCGGCTCGCGGCCGTTCATGACGCCGATTGCCATTCCGGCGACGATCGCGGCAAATACACAAAAGCTGACAATAAAAATCACGGTATCAATCCTTCAGAGACAGTGCGCAGCTTAACTGCCTGCGGTGGGAGAAACCAGAAACGGCTCGAAGGCTTCGCTCCAAGTGGCTTCGAGGCTATCGCCGACCCGCCGTATGACATACACAGGCATATTGCGCTTGGTCGCCAATGCAAGCGTGGCGTCAACGCCCATCACGCTAAACGCCGTTGCCCAAGCATCTGCTAAGGCAGTGGATGGATCTATCACGGTGACTGACACAAGATCGTGCTCAATCGGATAGCCCGTTCGTGGATCCACGAGATGAGAATAACGTTTGCCGTCCCGCTCGAAATAATTGCGGTAGTCACCCGAGGTTGCGAGACCCAAGTCCGTCAGCGCGACCGCCGCCTGCACCCCGCGACCGCCAGATTCAGGTTTTTCAATGGCTATTCTCCAGAGGTCACCGCGCGGGCTCATCCCACGGAGTTGCACTTCACCGCCAATCTCCAGCATAAAGTGCTTAATACCCAACTCGTCGAGGGCATCAGCTCCCAGGTCCACCCCGTACCCTTTGGCGATGGAGGACAGCTCTATCGATACCCCCTCGCGCACCTTGCTCAAACGCCGTGACGTT
>CBFHHJ010000259.1:0-1646 GCA_965655505.1 Luminiphilus sp. | reverse complement strand
GGGGCGTAAACAGGTTGGGATAGAGCGCTTCACCAGGTGACTGATCCTGATTACTCATGATTATTCTCCTTAGGCTTTCTGACAGGGTCGCTATTTGCCCCGGGTTGCCTAGGGGTTTCGATCCTGACGGATCTGATGGCTGGCAACCGCGGTTTGGTGAGCGATACTTTAGACGGTTTTCTTGGGCGCAGTCACGTAGAATTGCCGGCGTAGCGTACTTGATGTCGAATACTTGTTCTCGAGTAGCTGACGTCGACCATTAAAACCACCCCCCGCGGGCAAGTGTCACACCACAGACAGTCCGCGGCCGTAAAAGTCGACAAGATAACGGACAACACTAACGTGCTTTGAACGCCGCACTAACGCCGCACTAACGCCGCACTACAGCTCGACAACAGGCAATGAAGCATCACTACACAATGGAGAAAAGAGCATGAATGGAGCCGATGCACTGATACGCGCCCTCGCCGACGCCGACGTGGAGGTCTGCTTTGCCAACCCCGGCACATCGGAAATGCAACTGGTTGCCGCGATAGACGGTGAACCGCGCATGCGCGCAATTCTTGGGCTGTTCGAGGGCGTGGTCACCGGCGCCGCCGATGGCTACGGACGGATGGCCGACAAACCCGCGCTGACGCTGCTGCATTTAGGCCCGGGGCTGGGCAATGGCACAGCAAACCTACACAACGCAAAACGGGCCTTTTCACCGGTACTCAACATGATCGGTGACCACGCCACCTATCATCATCAGTACGACGCGCCGCTTAACTCTGATATCCGAGGTTTTGCCGGTCCGGTTTCCGATTGGATTGGTGAGTCTGAGAGCCCAGCTCATCTCGCTGAAGTTGGCTTGGAGGGCCTTGAGGCTGCAACTCAGTATCCCGGACAAATCGCCAGCTTCATTGCTCCCGCTGATCACGCTTGGGAGCCTGCTGAGGCTTGCACTCGAGGTGCAACGCGACCTGCGACACCGACAGTCTCCGATGATGACATTGCCAAAGCTGCCGCCGCATTGCGTCAAGAAGGACCGAGCACTCTGTTCATGGGCTCAATGGCCCTGAGAGAAGACGCCTTGTTTCAGGCCGGCCGTATCGCCGCGGCAACAGGTGCACGACTGATTACCGAGACCTTCTGCACCCGACTTCAACGTGGCGCCGGCCGTGTTCCCGTTGAGCGCCTACCGTATTTTGGGGAGCAGGCGCAGGAATACCTCAAAGATTTCGAAACCATGATTTTGGTGGGTACCAAAGCACCGGTGTCATTTTTTGCCTACCCCGGCAAACCCAGTTATCTCGCACCCGAGCAGGCCAGTGTGATTGAGCTCGCGGGTGTTCGCGTGGATGCGCTAGACGCGCTAACGCGCCTCGCGGATGCGCTCGATGCGCCGGCCGAGCCCGCAGTGTTCCAGCAGAAAGCGACCCACGAACTCGAGCAAGGCCAAATGAACATGCTCGAGATGGGTAAAGTATTGGCCAATCGGATTCCAGACCAAGCAATCGTCTCGGATGAGGGCGCGACCAACGGCTTAGGGGCTTTCCTGTTCACAGGCTGCGCAAATCCGCACGACTGGTTAATGCTGACGGGCGGTGCCATCGGTCAAGGCCTACCCGTTGCCCTGGGTGCAGCAGTAGCCTGTCCCGATCGAA
>CBFHHJ010000258.1:0-1659 GCA_965655505.1 Luminiphilus sp. | reverse complement strand
TACCTAACAAGGCGGACCTTCCGACATCGACCATTGAACGATCCGTCAATGCTGAGATAGCAAAAAGCCTCCACTTGGGAGGCTTATTAAACGCAGGCCGAAAATAACTGCGCCGAGCGAAGCATGCCGCTTGATTAGTTCGCTTTAGCAGTCGCAACTGGTACGCAAATTATCAGCCCTTAACAAGCCCAGCCACATCCGCGAAACTTAACCGCATTGCTGCTGCAACGGCGTTGAAATAATCAATCTCTGCGTAGCTTACTGTCTCATCCGCTCGCATCACCTGTTCAAGGGCGACAATGGCCAACACGCGCATTTCTTCGGACAACTTCGACGCGAGTTGCGCTACGGGGCGAAGCGAATCATCGCGGGATTTCGCGCTAATTTCGGTACGGATAGCTGCAGAATCATATTCTTCACCGGTGTACTCGAGCATGATTTTGGCAATCATATCGACTTCCGTGGTGTCTGCATGCAAATCTACCCGGGCTGCCTTGCACAAAATGGCGTATAGCAGCTCCTTAAACACTTCGCGTTCATCAACCTCATTGCTGCCGCTTTGAACTAGAGTTTTAAGACTTTGTAAATCGATGAGTGCCATGTCTGAGAATTCCTTGTAGGGCAAAAGTGGCGCCAGTGGCGAGCATAGCAGCCAAGTACGCCGCGTGACTGCCAAAATCCACCGTTTTTATATAGAAGTTTGAACCACGAGGCAAACGGTCCGCGGAGCACCTCTCTTTGGTTAGCCAAGCATGCGATTACACGGCGCTTTTTCAGAATCAAGTTCAGAGGCAAGGCTAGGCTAGGCCAGAGCCAAAGTCAGAACCAAAGTCAAAACCAAGCTCGGACCTAGACCAAGAGCCAGACACATAGCCAAATCACGAAAATCGCGTCATAAAACCAGAGGTAAGCGTTTATAGAAATCTATGACCAGATGGCAGCAACAGCTATTGACCTTAACACTCCCTACCCCACACCCTACAGCCCATGAATGTCGATCTAATCCAGTTTTCGAGTCTCTTCGAAATCGGCGTGGCGCTGCACTTTGCGGTCGCATTCCTCGAGCGCATCTATTCACGCGAGTTACCGGTGCGACTCGAGCGAATAGCGGCGCGTGCACAATCGCTCAAGCGCCTTAGAGAAGAGTTGATTGAAGCTGAGCTTCAGCCCAATGGAATCGGTATTTCACCTCGGATCCAGTTGACCTATCGAGTTATCGATAAACCCATCTGGAATCCGCATAACGAGCACGCCCTTGATCTCCTTTCTGCACTCAGGCAAGAGTCGACCGGACCAATGAAAGCGCTACGGCAGGTTTTAAGCGTAATCACGCTGCTGTCCGTGGTCGTCATTCTCTACTCAGTGACCACTTTATTTATGATTGGCTTAGAACTCCCCGCCTACGCGTCGGTAGAGGAAATTTACCAACGGGATATGCGGCGTGATGCAGCAGGAATTTATAGTGAACTCAAGAACATCTAAACATCTGCGTTAAGCCGACCAAATCCCGAGCGTTGGTGGGGGCTGGAGTAGATCCAAGATACGTGGATTAATGGCTAAACAAGAAACGCTGTGGAGTACATGCAATGCCCCGTGCTAGAACGTTCAACTCCCTACGACGCGGCTTTATCCCTAAGGCGTTGCTGCGAGAAATGCCAT
>CBFHHJ010000257.1:0-1668 GCA_965655505.1 Luminiphilus sp. | reverse complement strand
CCCGAGCAGGCCTTTGCGCTGTTGACCCCCGAAACCGTGACGCCCGCGGTGCTGTTCCTGGCTTCCGAAGAGGCGCCAACACGCACCGTGCTAGCCGCGGGTGCTGGCTCATTTGCTGTCGCAAAAATCGTAGAGAGTGATGGCATGTGGCTGCCCGATGAAGAGTTGAACCCCGAGGGTATCGCCGCCCATTGGGATCAAATTTCAACCGGTGGCGAGAAAGCCTTGCAAGCCGGATTCGAGCAAACATTCAAGATGGTTGGCAAAGCCGCCGAGGGCAAAGGCATCAAGCTCGAGGGTTGATTGAACGAGGCAGTATTTCAAGCTGCCACACAATGCATTTTCAAAGTGGCTATTAACGCCGCCATTAATCAAGTGGCAATTAATCATGTGGCTATGCGCTAAAGCATACCCACCGAGAGGAGAACAAGGATGAAAGAAGCCGTTATTGTTTCGACCGCACGCACCCCGATCGGCAAAGCCTACCGAGGAAGCTTTAATAACACGCCCTCACCGACACTGGGTGGTCACGCGATCAGCGCCGCTGTTGAGCGCGCGGGCATCGACCCCGGTATGGTTGATGACTGCATCATGGGCTGCGCGCTAACGCAGGGCACCCAATCAATGAACATCGGTCGCAACGCGGCACTGCGTGGCGGGCTGCCGGTCACTGTGTCGGGTATGACTATTGATCGCCAGTGCTCTTCTGGCTTGATGGCTGTTGCGACTGCCGCCAAGCAGGTTATCCACGACGGGATGGACGTGGTCGTCGGCGGTGGTGTTGACTCTATTTCCCTCGTCCAGAACGAACACATGAACGTCCATCGTATTGTCGACGAGTCGCTCATCGCGATGCACAAAGACATCTACATGCCAATGCTGCAGACCGCCGAAGTGGTCGCCAGTCGTTACGGCATTTCTCGCGATGTCATGGATGAGTACGGTCTGCAATCTCAGAATCGCGTCGCCGCGGCCTATGAAGCAGGGGTTTTCGACGATGAAATCGTGCCTGTCACCGCTAACCGCATTGTTTGGGATAAGGAAACCGGTGAGCAGTCAGAAGCCGAAGTAACGGTTAGCCGAGATGAAGGTGTTCGAGCTTCGACCCTTGAGGGCGTTAAAGGTCTCAAGACCGTCGTTGAGGGCGGCACGATTACAGCGGGCAATGCGTCTCAGCTGTCTGACGGTGCAGCAGCGCAGGTTGTAATGGAGGCTTCGCTGGCCGAAAAGATGGGCCTTCAGCCGCTGGGTGCCTACCGCGGTATGGCGGTAGCGGGTTGCGAGCCTGACGAAATGGGCATTGGCCCCGTGTTTGCCGTGCCAAAGCTCCTCAAGCAAGCCGGTCTGAGCGTCGACGACATAGGCCTGTGGGAGTTGAATGAAGCGTTCGCGGTGCAGGTACTGTATTGCCGGGATAAGTTGGGCATCGACAACGACAAGCTCAACGTCAACGGCGGCGCAATTGCTATCGGCCACCCCTACGGTATGAGTGGCTCGCGCATGATCGGCCACGCGCTGTTGGAAGGTAAGCGCAGGGGCGTTAAGTATGTCGTAATCACCATGTGCGTCGGCGGCGGTATGGGTGCTGCTGGCCTGTTCGAGGTCTTTTAAGCATGGCAAAGGCGCTGGTATGTCGCGAGCACGGGTTACCCGACAAGCTCGAATTAG
>CBFHHJ010000256.1:0-1670 GCA_965655505.1 Luminiphilus sp. | reverse complement strand
GTAGTCGCCTCATGAATGTCGGCGTTCGCCTGAGACTCGAACTGCCGGGCAAAAAACCAGCCGTTGGCCTCGGCGAGCTGCTGGGCTTTACGATACATACCCAAACCTTTTTCGGCTTTCGGCGTGAGCACTACCTTTGCGCCAAGAAAGCGCATGAGTCGGCGTCGTTCAACAGAAAAACTGTCGGCCATGGTAATCACCAGTGGATAGCCTTTGGCGGCGCACACCATCGCCAGACCAATACCGGTATTCCCTGACGTTGCCTCAACAACGGTTTGTCCGGGCTTTAATTTGCCTTCCCGTTCCGCTGTTTCGATCAGGCTCAATGCGAGTCGGTCTTTCACTGAGCTAAGCGGGTTAAAGGACTCGAGTTTGACAAACATCGTGACGTGCTTGGGGGCGATGTGATTCAGTCGAACGCAGGGTGTGTTGCCGACAGTCTCAGTAATACTGTTGTAGGTGGTACCCCGGCCTATTGCTTGGTCGTTGTCATTCATGGGAAATCCTTATGTTGGGTTGTTGATCACCCGCAAGTGACCTTCGAGGGTCGCGTAGATGTGGCTTAAACGGTTTCGTTAAATAGTTCCCTGCCGATCAGCATGCGTCGAATTTCCGATGTCCCCGCACCAATTTCGTAGAGCTTTGCATCCCGTAACAGGCGTCCGGTCGGATACTCATTGATGTAGCCGTTACCGCCAAGGAGTTGAATTGCATCGAGCGCGCACTTAGTGGCCATTTCCGCTGTGTAGAGAATAACGGCGGCGGCATCCTTACGGCTGTCCTCGCCCCGATCAAGTGCCCGCCCAACTGCGTAAAGAAATGATCGGCATGCGGCTGTGAGTGCATACATGTCGGCAACCTTGCCCTGAATTAACTGGAACTCGCCAATCGCTTTACCGAACTGTTTGCGGTCGTGTACGTAGGGCACGACAACGTCGAGACAGGCTTGCATGATGCCCACGGGCCCCCCCGACAGCACCGCACGTTCGTAATCCAGGCCTGACATGAGAACAGCCACACCGCGGTTTACTTCTCCAAGGATATTCTCTTCAGGAACCTCACAATCTTCAAAGACCAGCTCGCAGGTGTTTGAGCCGCGCATACCCAGCTTGTCGAGCTTTTGGGCGCGCGCAAACCCGGGGAAATCACGTTCGACGATGAACGCAGTGATACCTTTGCTGTGCTTTTCAGGTTCAGTTTTGGCATAGATCACATAGGTATTGGCATCGGGTCCGTTGGTGATCCACATCTTGTTGCCATTAAGCACATAGTGGTCGCCGCGCTTGTCAGCCCGCAGTCGCATGCTGACAACGTCTGACCCCGCACCGGGCTCGGACATGGCGAGGGCACCGATATGCTCACCGCTGCAGAGCTTCGGGAGGTAGCGCTCCCGCTGTGCATCAGTGCCATTCTTCTGAATTTGGTTCATGCACAAATTAGAATGCGCGCCGTAAGACAACCCAACTGAAGCAGAGCCTCGCGAAATCTCCTCCATCGCGACACAGTGTGCGAGATAGCCCATGTTAGTGCCGCCGTATTGCTCATCGACGGTCATGCCTAGCAGCCCTAATTTACCGAACTTACGCCACATATCCGCAGGAAATTCGTTGTCCTTATCGATGGCCTCAGCCCTGGGGACCAGCTCTTTCTCGACAAGCTGGCTAACGGTC
>CBFHHJ010000255.1:0-1685 GCA_965655505.1 Luminiphilus sp. | reverse complement strand
CAACCACGTCGATGCACTGACGTTTGGAGCCGCTTATCACGTCGATGGCGAGCGTGTTGGACTATACTCTGATGTTGCGCCGTTGCCCGCGCGCTCTCAGCGCAATCGAGACAATCGACTCGATGCGCTTAAGCAAGTTTTAGCCCCTAGCAGCAACTCAGGCCCGTCGAGCAGTTGGCTTGAAAACATTCCTTTCGCCAAGTCTATCTACGTGGTCTCGATACCCATCATGAGTCCCGTCAATCCGCTGGACTCCAGCGTTACCTACGCCAATTACAACGCTTCGGTAGCCCAAGATGGAGGCACCGGCGCTCGTTTTGTCGCCGGCTATGTGGAAGCCGGTATACAGCTATCTGCTCTGCTCGCTTCAATGGCTCATAACGCCCTAATGATTCTTGCAGGGGTCACCATTGGTCTGCTCATCGCTCTACTGCTGATCCGCTCCGCAGCGCGCGCCATCAGCCAGCCCCTCGAGCAGTTGGCCGAAGTTGCCCACGCCATTACCCAAGACGACCTGCCCAAGGATCCCCGCCTGCCGGTCAACCGGCATGATGAGGTTGGCGAAATCGCAATGGTGCTTAAAGGTGTCATTGATGGCGCGCACCGCATTACGGCCAAGCTGGACGTTGACCGAACGCTCCTTTCGATGAAAGTCGACGCCGCGAGTAAGAAGCTCAACAAAGCCGAAGAACAGGTAACCCGTACCCGCAGCCAAATGAAGCGCGTTGCTTACTTTGACCCCGTCACGGGACTACCTAATCGTCGCCTGATGCTCGAGCAGCTTGCCATGCTCATGCAAATTGCAGCGCGGGAACGTCGCCACCTGGGTGTACTGCTTATTGATCTGTACGGCTTGCGCCGCATCAACGACACCCTGGGTCGCGATGTCGCCGACAGCATGTTGCGGGAGGTCTCCGAGCGGGTTGTCGACACCATTCGACACAGCGATGTCATTAGCCACGATGAGCAGCCACAGGATGTGTCTAGGGTTGGCAACGACGAGCTGTGCATCATTCTGCACGGGATCAGTGCGCCCGATGATGCCGAAGCGACCGCCATTCGCTTATTGGCGGCGCTGCAAAAGCCCATCGCTATCGACGATAAAGAACTTCAGCTCAGTTTTTATATGGGCATCGCACTGGCGCCAGATCACGCCAAAAAACCCGAGGAACTCGTTCGCGCAGCCGATGTCGCGGTTAACCACGCGCGAGAAAATGACCTTAAAGCGCCAGCGCTGTTCAATGCGGCCATGGATGAAGCCGGTAGCGAACGGTTCCAACTAGAGCTTGATCTGCGCAAAGCGAATTTTGATCAGGAACTGGTGCTGCACTACCAACCGCAGATCGATACGGAAACAGGCCGTGTTATCGGCGCAGAGGCGCTTGTACGCTGGAATCACCCCACGCGTGGCATGGTGCCGCCGTTCAAGTTCATTCCCATTGCAGAAGAAAGTGGTCAAATTCTGGCGCTGGGCAACTGGATTCTCAATCAGGCCTGTCGAGACATCGCTGATCTCAAAGCACGAGGGGTTGCGCTACCCAAGGTCTCGGTGAATGTCTCGGCGCCGCAATTGACCCAAGACTTCGTAAGAGACGTGCGCGACGCCGTGATTCGCCATCAGCTGCAACCCGAGGAGCTCGAGCTCGAACTCACTGAGAGTCTTTTGGTTCAGAACATGGAGACCG
>CBFHHJ010000254.1:0-1751 GCA_965655505.1 Luminiphilus sp. | reverse complement strand
AGGAGCGTGGCCCTCAGAATGACCTTCATAATAGGCATCAGCCTGATTGCCGTAATCCGCACCGGGGTAATCCGGCACTGTTGAGGAAGAAGGCTCCCCTGAGTGGCCAACGTCATCAGGCCCGTAATGTGACGATGCATAGTCGCTAAGTCCGTAATCCGGCATGTTTTGAGCGCTGTTATAGCCGCCGTTGTTACCGTCCTTGAAATCACCGCGGCTTGATGCGTTCGTATTTGAATAGGGGTCGTAATCGCCACCCGGCTTGGATCCCGAGGGACTGCCTGGGCCATCGCCGCGATTGGGCCGACCGCCTTCACCACGCCTCGACGCAGTGCTGTCACTCTCATCTCGCCGTGGTTCTGGCGGGGGCTGCAACCGCTTGAGACTGTCGACATCGATGCCAGTCCGGTTGGCCAATTCCTGATACATCAGGGTCTTGAAGACCCCTTCAGGCAACTTGTGCACATAGGGGGCCGCGATCTTGGAAAAGCGTGCGCGACCATCGAGGGCGTTGAGATCGAGCCCCTCGGCGAGTTGGTTGAAGAGGAACGTTTCCAGCGGCGGTGCGGTATCGAATAGGTGTTCCAAATGGGCTTTGCCCTTGGCACGCACAAGGGTATCGGGATCTTCGCCATCGGGTAAAAACAGGAACTTCGCCTGACGCCCGTCCTGCATGGCGGGAAGCGCCGCCTCAAGTCCTCGAAACGCCGCTTTTCGGCCAGCTTCGTCGCCATCGAAGCAGAACACGACTTCCGGAACGTGGCGAAACAGGCGCTCAAGATGCGTTTCGCTGGTGGCAGTGCCCAGTGTCGCCACCGCGTAGCCAATACCGTTTTGCGCCAGCGCTATGACGTCCATGTAGCCTTCGACCACAACGATACGATCGAGGGAGCGATTATTCTTTCGGGCTTGATACAGGCCGTAAAGCTCGCGGGATTTATGGAATACGGGTGTTTCTGGCGAATTGAGATACTTGGGTTTGTCATCGCCCAGCACCCGCCCACCGAAGGCGATGACGCGGCCCCGGGCGTCGAGGATGGGGAACATAATGCGATCACGGAAGCGGTCGTAGGTTCTGCCTTTGTCGTTTTTGACCAGCATGCCGCCTTCCATCAGCAGCGATTGTGCCTTTTCGTTGTCGCCGGCGTCTGATATCAGGTTGTCCCAGCCCGGGGGTGCGAAGCCAACCCGGAAGGCCTTGGCGATTTGCCCGGTGAGTCCTCGGCCTTTGAGGTAAGTCACCGCGCGTTTGGCGTCGCCATGTTTGCGCAGGGCGAGTTCATAAAACCGTGCCGCCGCTTCAAGTTGCTCGTACAGCGGCTTGTTGCTTTCCTGCGGTGGCGGGTCACCAGGGCGCGACTGTTCTCGTGGCACTTCCAACCCAGCGCTTTGAGCCATGGATTCGACGGCCTCGGGGAAGTCCATGCGCTCGTAATCCATGATGAAGCCAATCGCATTGCCGCCCGCGCCGCAGCCAAAGCAATAGTAAAACTGCTTCTCGGGATTGACGCTGAAGGAAGGGGTTTTCTCGTCATGGAAAGGGCAGCAGGCTGAGAAATTCTTGCCGGTCTTGCGAAGTTTCACGCGACGATCGACCACGTCGACGATGTCGATGCGATCGAGCAGGTCATCAATGAATTTTTGGGGAATGCGTGCCAAGGGCTGTTGTTTAGTCTGTCATGAGCGCGTGCTGCTGGGAGAGAGAGTCTACGGAAATGGCGGGTGCTTGTCGCTTACTTGGGGGTAGGAAG
>CBFHHJ010000253.1:0-1771 GCA_965655505.1 Luminiphilus sp. | reverse complement strand
GATCGCTGCGCTGTATGACCGAATGCTGGTCATACCCGAACTCAAGCCGCTGGGAAGCGGGCTGCGTGATCAGTTGGCAAGCGACCAAGCAACCTTACTGTCCCTGCTCGAAAGTGAGACATTGTTATCGCATGACCCTTGGGTGTTGGAGTCGATTGGACTGCGCAATGTTTACACCGCGCCGCTTAATTTACTGCAGGCGGAATTACTGCGTCGTGCCCGTGAGACCCACGACCCAGCAGTAGAGCAAGCACTCATGGTCACGATTGCCGGAGTCGCCGCGGGAATGCGCAATACTGGCTAAGTGCTCCGTTGACGGTTGAAGGATGAGATGCGTCGATTCTCATCCCAAGTCATCAGGTAATCACACTGCGCGGGCAACGCGCGTAACGTATTGCGCAACGTTCGCTCGACAAGCGAGGGGTAGTCAGCAGACCAGCGGGCATAAGCATTTTGCAAGGGCGCGCCCCTTTCCCGGGCTTCCCGCAGCCACTCTGCTTTGTTGTCTCTCATCCAAGCGGCAACGGTTTCAAAGGAGGGCGGCTTAAAGTACACCCATTTATCAAACAGTTCGTGCATCGGCTGATAATCGCGGCGAATGAAATTGTTAACAGCAGACCGCCAAACCCCTTCTGGATCCTGCTCAGCCTCAAAACTGTTCATCGGCTTCTCAAGCGCAGCCCGCTCCTCAGAAATACAGCCCAAAAGCCAGCTCGAGACGAGTATAACTTTTGGGGGATTTTTGACCGTTGTCCACTTCGAAAACGGTAGTCGCACATCAAAAATAGGGTCAAAACTCGGAAGATGGACCGTTTTACGGAACTTGGCTGCTTTCAAAATCTTCAACAGCCGCACAAATTCCTGCGTGTCATGGGTACCGGGCTGGCCTGGATACTCAAGCAATGGGTGCACATTGGCGCTGAGACGCTGCCGTGCGTGACGACTCAGCTCAAAATCAGCGAGCCCAAGATGAACGGTCGGTAGACCTAACTCGCTCAGCGCATCGACCAGAAAAGCTGCGAAAACCGCAGTGGAAGAAGAGTGGTACCCGCCAGCGCCACGACCAACGTGTCTTCGCGACTCGCAGCATCTTCCATAAGAGCATCTGCAACGGGTACCACCCAAAAGGACAGTCGCCGAGCCAAATCTGGCGATACTTTACCCGCGGAAATTAGCTGCTGAGCCGACAACAATAGGCTGAGGATGCCTTCCTCGTGCAATGAAGGCAACTGAAACAGATTCGTTCAGTGACCACCTTCACACGATGGATGGCCACTGAAACCCGCGAGATTGCTGTGTTAGACGGGCTGCGCAGGAGTTACATGATAACCCGCCTAATGTCCGACAACAGATCCACCAGCTGGGTCAAAAAGCGTCCCGCATCACCGCCATTGACGACCCGATGGTCGTAAGACAGGGACAACGGCAGCTGCTTGCGAGGCTCAAACTCAGCCCCCGTCCAAACCGGTTGAATGCTTGCTTTAGAGACGCCGAGAATTGCAACTTCAGGGGCATTCACAATAGGCGTGAAACCACGGCCGCCGATACCGCCCAAGCTACTTACCGAGAACACCCCACCCTGCATTTGATCGGGGCGCAGCTTTTTATCCCGGGCCAGCCCGGCCATTTCGTAAACTTCGGCTGAAATTTCCCAAATAGACTTCCGATCAACGTCGCGAATAACCGGCACCATCAAGCCCGCAGGCGTATCAACCGCCATGCCGATGTGACAGTAGTGCTTGTAAACTAGGGTGTCTCCACCGTCTGCCAG
>CBFHHJ010000252.1:0-1779 GCA_965655505.1 Luminiphilus sp. | reverse complement strand
GCCAAAATCGTTGGGCGCCGACATCTGACAACAGCGGCGAGATCAGATTGTCCAACTGCAGTATCGGGATCGGACTTAGGGATAGATCAAGCGGCCTCGATGGCCCCCCTTCCCCGAGAAAGACACCCGCTTGACGAACATCTGCGGGACTGAGCTTGAATAAAAAGCTCATCAAGACGCAGACCACTGTATTAACCCCAAGACTTAAAGCCACCAAATGACTGAATGCCAATGACTCATCCACATTCATGGCTATAGGCAAAACACCAAAGGTCAGCCAAATGACAATGCCCGCCAGCATGCCCGCTAGCACCGCGAGCCCATGGGTACGACGCCAGTACAAACCCAATAACAGCGGCGGCGCCAATTGCACTGCCCCCAAGAAAGACAGGAAGCCGATCTGGCTTAACGCGGGCAACGACGACAAGCGAGACGCGACAATCCAGGCGGCAAGCGAGACAATAACGATGGTGATTTGTCGTGAGCGGCGCAGAAAAGTGCCGAGATTCAACAGCGCTCGCGAGCGGGCAAAGCCAACCCGGTACAACAGCGGCGTGACCAACTCATTGGTCACCATGATCGACACCGCAACGGTGGCCACCAACGCCATGCCGGTGGCCGCCGAAATACCCCCGAGGAAAGCAATGAGGGCAACCCAATCTGCGCCCAAAGCGATTGGCAAAACCTGCACATAGGTATCGGCAGATACCGACCCGTCGCCTTGAAACAACGCACTACCGGCTATCGATATTGGCACTGCCAAGATCATGAACGCCAGCAAATACAGCGGGAACACCCATCGGGATAGCGCGGTCTGCTCGAGACTTTCCACCTCAACTACTGATACATGGAACTGGCGTGGCAGACACAGTATTGCCAGTCCGCTAATCAATAGCTTGGCGAGAAAGTCTGCATCGACCGCACCGCCAAGGGATAACGCGCTCCACTTGATGGTGCTACCGCTGTCGTAGATATAACCTATTGCCAACAGGGCTACCGCAGCGAACGCTACCAGTTTCACCACGGACTCGACGGCCATCGCTTGCATCAGACCGCGCTGGCGCTCGGAGCCGTCCATACGCCGTACCCCAAAGAGAATTGCGAACAGTGCTAGACCGACCGCCACGAGTAACGTGACGTTATCAGCACTGGTATCGGCCGCCACCACTTCACCGGTGTTAACCACTGCCCATATCTGCTGAAGTGCTCGATATTGCAGCGCCAAATAAGGCAAAACCGCCAACAGACAAATCAGAGCAACAACGGCAGCGACAACTTGGCGCTTACCAAAACGCGCTCCCAGAAAATCGGCAATCGATGTGACCCGCTGGCGATGGCCAATACGTGTAAGCCGATCAACCACCGGGCGAAAAACCACCAACAGGATAATCGGACCCAGGTAGATTGGCGCATGGCTCCAGGGCTCGGCGGTCATGGATCCAACCGCACCGTAGAACGTCCAACTGGTACAGAAAACGGCCAGCGTCAGGGCATATATCAGCGGCGAGCCACCGGTCACTTCGACATTGCGACGCTCGTGTAAGCGCGCCACAGTGAATAAAACGGTGACATAAATGAGGGCAGCTACAAGTAAAACAGTCGGCGTCATTATTATCGTTATCTCTTCAACTCGGTCACGCTACCACAAGCGACGATAAATTCCGGCATGCTCTCGATGCACCCGTCTGCCGCGGCTGCATTCGCGAACATAGACTTTGGTAGCGTTGATTCTCGCTGACGGTGATCTACCATCAGGTTTTATTTTCAACCAATAACAAT
>CBFHHJ010000251.1:0-1800 GCA_965655505.1 Luminiphilus sp. | reverse complement strand
CCACATGCGAAACACATAAAAATCATAACGAGGTGACTCTATGACTTACGCAAAACCCGGAACCGAGGGCGCAGTCGTTGCGTTCAAACCACACTATGACAACTTCATTGGTGGCGACTGGGTCGCTCCCGTGGACGGTCAATATTTCGACAATGTCTCTCCCGTCGATGGACAGGTGTTCTGCAAAATCGCCCGTTCTAACGACAAAGACATCAATCTCGCTCTCGATGCCGCCCACAAAGCCAAAGATGCCTGGGGCGCCACATCAGCGGCCGAGCGATCGAATATCATGCTCAAGATCGCTGACCGCATTGAAGCCAACGTTGAGATGCTGGCGGTTGCCGAGACCTGGGATAACGGTAAAGCGGTGCGCGAGACTCTTAACGCAGATGTACCCCTGTGTGCCGATCATTTCCGCTACTTCGCCGGTTGTATTCGCGCCCAAGAAGGCACGGCCGCCGAAATCGACGCGACCACCGTTGCGTATCACATTCACGAACCCCTCGGTGTGGTTGGTCAGATCATTCCCTGGAACTTCCCACTGCTAATGGCATGCTGGAAGCTGGGCCCCGCCCTCGCAGCAGGCAACTGCGTCGTCATGAAGCCTGCGGAACAGACTCCAGCATCGATTTGTGTGCTCATGGAATTAATCGGCGATCTGTTACCCGCCGGCGTACTCAATATTGTGAATGGCTATGGCCCCGAGGCAGGTGAGGCGCTCGCGACCAGCAAGCGCATTGCCAAGATTGCCTTCACCGGTTCAACCGCGATTGGCCACCACATTTTGCGTTGCGCTGCCGAGACTCTGATCCCCTCAACGGTTGAGCTGGGCGGAAAGTCCCCCAACGTCTATTTCTCGGATGTGATGGATCAAAACGAAGATTTCATCTCGAAAGCTGTGGAAGGCATGGTGCTGGCGTTCTTCAATCAAGGGGAGGTTTGTACCTGTCCGTCGCGGGCACTGATTCAGGAGGATATGTACGAACCCTTCATGGAAATGGTGCTCGAGCGCACCAAGGCCATTACCCGCGGCAACCCCCTTGACCCCAATACCATGGTGGGTGCGCAGGCCTCGAAGGAGCAGTTTGATAAGATTTTGAGTTACATCGATATCGGTCGCAACGAGGGCGCCGAAGTGCTGATCGGTGGCGCTGCCGAGCAACTCGAAGGCGATTTTGGCGGCGGTTTCTATGTTCAGCCGACATTCCTCAAGGGCACCAATGACATGCGCGTGTTCCAAGAGGAAATCTTCGGCCCCGTGGTTGGTATCACCACCTTTAAAACGGAAGAAGAAGCCCTGGCCATTGCCAACAGCACCGAATATGGCCTCGGCGCCGGCGTGTGGACCCGCGATACCAATCGCGCCTATCGGATGGGACGGGGTATTCAGGCGGGTCGTGTCTGGATGAACTGCTACCACGCCTATCCCGCCCACGCGGCCTTCGGTGGCTATAAGAAGTCGGGTGTTGGTCGTGAGACCCATAAGATGGCGCTCGAGCACTACCAGCAGACCAAGAATATGTTGGTGAGCTACAGCGATAGTCCCCTAGGCTTCTTCTAAAGCTCTGCAGCACGCTCGCACAGTTCACAGCTCTGCGAGCGCGCAGCTTTCACCATGCCCCTCTCCCTGGGTTGGGCGACGCGGCGTCGTCCTCTGGCCAATATCGCGGCCTAGGTAAAATTCCCAACCGCGCACCTTAAATGTTCTTTCAAATGTGCTTGACAGAGTGTGGGTGCGCCCCTACACTTCGCGCTCTTTTTTCACGGGACCTCCATTGCGGGATTCCGGCTTTTTAGGAG
>CBFHHJ010000250.1:0-1802 GCA_965655505.1 Luminiphilus sp. | reverse complement strand
ATCCCAGTAAAGTAGACTTACCAGACCCGGAAACGCCTACAATGGCGGCTGTATCACCCGACTGGATTTCGAAATTGATTCCGCGCAGGATTTCGAGCTCTCCATCGGCGACACTGACTTTCTTCAGGAGATTATCGACTTTGATCATGGGTAAGTTCCTCCGGCAACTGTTACGGCCAGCGTTCCGTGCTGGATCCAATGCATCGGAGATAAAGCGACCTGCGGCGTTGGCCAGTGTCAGCACAGCAATAATGGCGCTCGTTTTCATCGCGGGGTCGACGCTGGGCTCGACTTTACAGGCGGATAACAGTGCCAACCAACACTCTACACAATCGATACTGGTTTTAGGGGACAGCCTTAGCGCCGGGTACGGCATGGATCTCGAACAAAGCTGGGTCCACCTGCTGGGTGCTCGACTCGCGCAGCAGCGGCTCGCCATCGATGTCATCAATGGCAGCATCAGTGGCGACACAACCGCTGGTGGCCTGCGTAGATTACCCGGGCTGTTGGCACGCCACGCCCCCAAGATTGTGCTCATCGAGCTGGGGGGTAATGATGGTTTGCGGGGCTATCCACTGGGGCAAATGCGCGGCAACCTTGAGCAAATGACGCGGCTTGCTCAAGACAGCGGAGCACAGGTATTGCTGCTCGCCGTTGAGGTGCCACCTAACCTGGGTGGTCGTTACACCAGCCAGTTTCGGGATTCTTTTCCGCTTGTTGCGGAAAGCATGGGCGCTCAAGTCACGCCCTTCATCCTGGAAGGAATCGCAACTCAATCGGAATCAATGCAGCCCGATGGCATTCACCCCACAGCTGCTGCGCAGCCCGCGATCCTCGACAACGTATGGCCTCATCTCGAACCGATGATTGCGACTCTGGTAGCGGCGGGAGGTTCTTGAGCGATGACTGATCGGGAACAGACGCCATTACAAAGCCAACTTGAATCCATCATTTTTGGCACGACGACGACCCCGGGCAAAACCTTCGATTTGGTATTGCTTGGGGTAATCGTCGCGAGCGTCGCGGTGGTAATGATCGATTCGGTCATCGAAGCACACGCCCGCTGGGGACCACTGCTGCACGGCATTGAAATCGGCTTCACCCTCATTTTCACTGCTGAATACCTGATTCGCGTGTGGTGCGTGAAACGTCGACGGACGTACATCTTCAGTTTTTGGGGGATCGTCGATCTGCTTTCGATCTTACCCACCTATATAGCCCTGGTGATTCCGGAAGCAGCTCCGCTCATCATCATACGGCTGATTCGTGTCATGCGAATTTTCCGGATTTTGAGGATGTTCGAACTGTTTTCGGAACTGAGCGAAATACTCGGCGTGTTGCGCAACACCTCACGATCCATTTTTGTGTTCTTCGTACTCGTGATGGTTCTGGTCGTCGTGTTTGCCTGCCTGCTATATGTCATCGAAGGCCCTGAAAATGGTTTCACCAGCATTCCGATGAGTATCTACTGGGCCGTGGTGACCATTACCACAGTTGGATATGGCGACATGATTCCCCAAACGCCTCTCGGGCGGACTTTCGCGGCGTTTGGCATGTTAGTGGGGTATTCTATCCTGGCCGTGCCAACAGCAATCATCACCACCAAGTTGTGGGAACGGCTAAACAACCGCAAGCCGGTTTACCTGAACTGGAATTGTCCTGTCTGTGCGCGAGGGGGACATGCGCCTGATGCCCTATACTGTAAGCACTGCAGCGCCACACTCGATGTCCCCGACGAATTACGTACCTCCGTTGGGCAGGTACTGGAGTCAGAATGAACGCACCGCTAGGGCGCCCCAAGC
>CBFHHJ010000249.1:0-1815 GCA_965655505.1 Luminiphilus sp. | reverse complement strand
CTTGAGTCCGACGGTGGACTCGTCTTCGTTGACTTCTGGAATACCGGTCACTTTGGCAAAGTTATAGCCCTCGTTACCCAAACGTCTGACCAAGTATTCTTCAGTGGTGGTTACCAGTTGTTGCGAATAGATTTGGCCTGGCTGCACCAGCAAGAAACGCTGTAAGTCACCCTCGGGTAAAACCAAGTCACCCGACAGCCCCACATCGCTCACAGTGAAGAGATCACCCTCGGTGACGTTGGCGGTGATGTAGACCTCTTCCTTATTGGGCGACACTGCAATCTGGGTGGAATCGAGACTGAACTCCAGATATCCCCTGTCCATGTAATACGAACTCAGAGTCTCAAAATCAGAGGTCAGCTTTTCTTTCGAATATTTGTCATCGCTGGTGAAAAAGGAGAACCATCCCGTGGTCTTGAGCTCAAACAGTTCTCGCAGCGCCTCATCATCGTAGACGGTATTGCCGACTACATTGATGTGTTTGATCGTGGCGACCGTTCCTTCGTTAACGTCGATAGCAATCGACACACGGTTTCGTGGCTCCGGTATGACCTCGGTTTCAATCTCTGCGTCATAGCGGCCTTGCAGCACGTATTGACGCTGCAGTTCGAGTTGCATGCCCTCAAGGGTGGAACGACGAAAAACATTACCCACGGCCAGCCCGGCGCCCTTGAGTCCATCAAGCAGTGCTTCGGTCTCGATGGCTTTGTTTCCGTCGATCGTAATTTCACTGATACTCGGACGTTCGGCCACGGTAATTACCAGCACGTCGCCATCCCGGCCGATGGAGATATCATCGAAATTTCCGGTACCAAACAGATTTTTCGCTGCCGCTCGGATGGCGTAGGTATCGGCGATATCACCAACCCCCACGGGAAGTGACGCAAAAACGCTGCCGGGCGCAATGCGCTGCAGACCTTCTACGCGGATATCAGCGATGGTAAATGGCGCTGTTTGCTGAGCGTGTGCCGGCGCTTGCCAGACACCCAGCCCAGCAACGCATACCAAGGCAAAAAGCCACAGCTTCGCCATACGTGAAAAGACGAGTTGAAATTGCATTATCGGGTTATTTCTCCGGAATACCGATCGCGTTTGACCACGGCGGTGACCTGCTCCTGATTTACCGCAGGCAATTAATTTTTGCCGCCGCTGATTATCCCATGGTCGCCTCACAGGCGAACCACATCATTATACAGGGCAAATGCCATCAAACTCAGCACCAGCGTTAAACCAATCTGGTAGCCGAAGGCCTGTACCTTCTCGGGAACAGGCCGCCCGGTCAAGGCCTCGACGACATAAAACAACAGATGACCACCGTCGAGCACAGGGATAGGCAATAAATTAAGCGCCCCCAGTGAAATGCTGAGCAAGGCCAAGAAGCCCAGCCAGGACCATATGCCGGACTCCGCCGATGATGCCGCCACCTGAGCTATCGTAATCGGTCCCGACAGATTTGATGTGGAAATCAGCCCTCGCAGCATTTTGCCGATGGACTCAAATGTGAACACTGTAAGCTGCCCAGTTCGCACAAGCGCAGCACCCAGTGCATCAACTGGCCCTCGATCAAAGACACGGATTCGATCTGGCGGAATTTCAGGACTCTTGACCATCATACCAACGGCACCAATAGGCCCATTCTCCGATTCTCGAGCCGCCGGCGTGATCGCCAACGGGATCTCAAACCCATCCCGCTCGACGACAGCAGAAATAGCGCTTTCCGGGCGCTCACGGACATACTCAACCCAGTCCATCCAGCGTTCAATCGTGATTCCATCGGCGCTCACAATGCGATCGCCAGCAAGGAATCCCGCAGCT
>CBFHHJ010000248.1:0-1811 GCA_965655505.1 Luminiphilus sp. | reverse complement strand
GGATTCTTGGCCATGAAAATGACATTGGCTCGATTCGCGCCGGCAAGCGGGCAGAATTCACCGTCTTGGCCAAAGACCCATTAACGGTGCCCCTCGATGAACTGCGGGATATCCAAGTGGTGGCAACTATTTGGGGCGACCGTGCGTATCCCGTTACTCAACTCACCAAGGAATAACACCCATGCCGTCACTGGCCGATAAGCTTGAATTCAATAACGGCGCAACCCTGCGCAACCGGTTTATGCTCGCCGCACTCACCAATCTTCAGAGTGGCGCAGACGGCGTCCTCAGTGACGATGAATACCACTGGCTCACCCAGCGCGCGAAAGGCGGATTTGGACTGACCATGACCTGCGCCGCGTCGGTTCAACACGCGGGAGTAGGTTTTCCCGGCCAGCTAGGGGTGCACGACGACCGTCATCTTGAGGGGTTAACCCGACTCGCCGCAGGCATCAAAGCTGAAGGCAGTCACGCCGTCGCACAGCTACAGCACAGCGGTATGCGTGCGATGCCCGACTACTGCGACAACACACCCCAATGCCCCTCGGATGATGAGAAAACCGGCGCCGTCGCGATGACGGGAGAACAGGTGCAGCAACTCATTCGTGACTTCATTGATGCCGCAGAGCGCTGCCAACGGGCGGGCTTTGACGGCGTGCAGTTGCACGGGGCCCACGGTTACTTGTTATGTGAATTCCTGAGCCCCCGTTACAACCGCCGGGATGATGCTTACGGCGGATCAGCTGAGAACCGCGCACGCATTCTCTGGGAAATTATCGACGGCGTGAACCAACGCTGCGGCCGAGAGTTCAGCCTAGGTGTCCGTTTATCCCCCGAGCGCTTTGGTGTCGATACCGGCGAGATACGCGATCTTGCGGGCAAGCTGTTGCAGGACGATCGCCTGGACTATCTGGATATGTCGCTCTGGGACATCAACAAAGCGCCGGAAAGCGACGCTTTCGAGGGGCAGTCATTGCTAGAGGTCTTCACATCATTACCCCGCGGCAATGTGAAACTCGGTGCTGCCGGAAAACTTTACTCGGCCGCCGACTGCCAGGCCGGTATCGATGCAGGGCTCGATTTTGTGCTTCTGGGTCGCGGCGCGATTTTGCACCACGATTTCCCCCAACGGGCTATCGAAGATCCCGGCTTTACATCGGCCGAGTTACCGGTGACCCGGGAGTATCTCCAAAGCGAAGGGCTCGGCCCCAAGTTCGTGGACTACATGTCGGGCTGGGAAGGATTCGTCGCCCCCTGAGGAGCGTGATCGTGAGCGCGTGGGTGGCTGCGGTGTGCGCGCCCTGATCAAAACAGTCTGCATGCTTGCAGTCAGTGTGGCCTTTCTTCAACCGTAGCGGCTATCTGCCACAAACGGGTTGGAAGCCCGCTCCTGCCCAAAGGTTGAATTGGGACCATGACCGGGAATAAACGTGATGTCGTCTCCCAGGGGAAATAGCTTTTCGCGGATCGAGCTGATGAGGTCATCGTGATTGCCCATCGGAAAATCGGTGCGCCCAATGGAGCCCGCAAAGATCACGTCACCGACCCAGGCAACCCGCTGAGGCTCGTACAGAAAAATCACGTGACCAGGCGTGTGACCGGGACAGTGTACGACTTGTAACGTTGCCTCCCCCACGGTGACCACATCGCCATCATTCAACCAGCGATCGGGTTCAAAGGCGTCCGCATGGGGAAAAGACGCCATCTGACACCATTCGGGTAATTTGTCGATCCAAAACCGATCGCCCTCTTCGGGCCCCTCGATGGGAATGCCCAACTGCTGACGCAGCACATCGCTAGCGGCACAGTGA
>CBFHHJ010000247.1:0-1834 GCA_965655505.1 Luminiphilus sp. | reverse complement strand
TGGCGGCTTGCAGTCACCGTGTTGTCAGTGAACGGACCCGTATTGGTATGCCTGAAGTGACGATTGCGCTTTTTCCCGATGTGGGTGGCAGCTGGTTTTTGAACCGTATGCCAGGGCACGTTGGGCGTTTTCTTGCGCTGACCGCCGTTAATGTGAATGCCGCGGATGCGCTTTTCTGTGGGCTTGGCGATTATTTCTTAGCACACAGCCAGCAGCAGGCGGTGCTTGATCTGCTGGCGGCAGTTCCCTGGTCGGCGGACGCCGAGATCAATCATCAGCTCATGGGTGCTGCACTGGAAGGTAAGCAGGCAAATGAGGAGCGGCCGGCAGCGCAGGTTGAGCCGGTACTTGAAACGATCAACACCTTGATGGCCGGAGATGATCTGCGCGATATCGTCGCCCGTGTGGATGCCTGGCAAGGGGATAACCCTTGGCTGTCGAAGGCGCGCGATGGGCTGTTGCACGGCTCGCCCTTGGCGGCGGCTTGGATTTTTCGCCAGCTCAACGAGACCCGTGAAGCATCACTCGAAACTGTGTTTCAGAGTGAACTGCGCTTGGGTGCCAATATCATGCGTTACCCTGAGTTTGCTGAGGGCGTGCGTGCGCTGCTTGTGGACAAAGATCGTCAGCCAAGATGGATCTATAACAGCGTCGATGCAGTGCCGAGCGTGTTGCTGGATGACTTTTTTGTGGACCCTGCGGGCGCGCCCACACTGGATTTAGCGGAGTAACAATGGCCACTATTGGTTTTATCGGGCTTGGGAACATGGGTGCTCCCATGGCAAAAAATCTGATGTCGGCGGGGCACAGCCTGCGTGTGTTTGATTTAAGTGACGAGGCGTTGGCGGACTTGGCGGCGGCTGGTGCAGAGACCGCAACATCTGCCTTGGTAGCCTGTGAAGGGGTTGATGTTGTTATTACCATGTTGCCGGCGGGTAAACACGTTGAGGGTGTCTACCTCGGTGATGACGGGCTCTTGAAAGCATTACCTAGCGGAACGTTGGCGCTTGATGCCAGTACCATTGATAGCGAAACCGCCAAGCGCGTTGGCGAGGCGGCTGTTGTCGAGGGCATCGACTTTATGGATACGCCCGTCTCGGGTGGTGTTGCGGCCGCGGCAGCAGGGACGCTCGCGTTTATGTGTGGCGGTTCCGCTCAAGCGTTTGAACGCGCGCAACCGATCCTGTCGGGAATGGGAAACGGCGAGAAAATATTCCATGCGGGCCCTGCCGGTGCAGGGCAGGTCGCCAAGGCAGCCAACAATATGTTGTTAGCGATTCATATGATCGGTACTTGCGAAGCGCTGTCGATGGGTGCCGCAAATGGTCTCGATCCAAGCGTACTGTCAGAGATCATGAAGGCGAGTTCGGGCAACAACTGGTCGTTGCAGGTTTACAATCCATGGCCCGACGTAATGCCGGGCGTCCCCTCAAGCAACGACTACAAACCTGGATTTATGGTTGACCTGATGGTTAAAGATCTCGGCTTGGCCAAAGACGTTGCCGACGGCGCCGGCGTTGATAATCGCATGGGCCGTCTTGCGCTGGAGTTGTATGAGGCGCACCAAGCAGAGGGGCGCGGCGGGGTGGATTTCTCTTCGATTCTAAACGCGATCAAACCGTCCTAACGGACCCAGTGCGCTTTTATTGATCGACGCTTGACCGAGCGTTATCGCCGGCTGATTAGCCTATTGAGTTAGCTTGCCATCAACACGCAGCAAGTCTAACCAGGGCGGGTTTGCTGCCCGCAATTCCTCGCCAACCCAAGTCGCAAAATCCAGCGTTAAATGATGTCTGTCGACAAACATTGGATGGCCGTCGGGAGTACTGACCGG
>CBFHHJ010000246.1:0-1835 GCA_965655505.1 Luminiphilus sp. | reverse complement strand
CGCTGCATGGCCGATACTGCCTGGTGATACAAGCGCGAATAGTGCACCGCTGGCATCGGAACATCAGCTTGGCTCTCGCGCAGTTGCCGAGCATCTAAACCCGCGCGCTGCGCGACATCACCAGCATCAATCCCGACCGCCTCGAGATAACTAAGTAACTGCTGAAATTTCTCCACAGCCACCATGGGTGTCTGCATGACTCTCTCCCCGCCCATCACTGACCGTATTTGTCTAGTAATTCGGGCGCTGTTGTTATTTCTCTGATTCCCATCCGGCGTTACCGTGCGGGATCTGGGCTTATAAAAAGAGTAGTTAAATGACGCCTGCTGATCTTAAACATTACTTGCAACATAACGCCACCACAAATGGACTAGCCAATATGGTTGCCAACGGCGGTATCTGTTATTGGCTAATCAAAGACAAGGGACCGGTCACTTGGTGGGGCCACAGCAACTTTGGTGGCGACCTGTTAGCGACGGCATTTATTCTGCCTTTCATCGTCACACTCATCGTCATTCCAATACAGCGCATGAAGCGCCGCAAAGGGAAAGTCGGATACCCCGAAGTTGCACAACTGCCCACGTGGCTGCAATGGTTCCTGCGGATGCCCCAGGGCTTGCTGGCTCGCGCTGCGCTATTTGGGCTTGTGGGCATGTTAGTCGTTGCACTACCAACACTTGCGGTGCTTTTTGCGACGGGTATTAGCGTGTTTACCCCTCTGCAGTACGCAATTTTCAAGGGTGTCTGGGCCGGCCTACTTGCCGCTCTAATCGTAGGCCCCATGGTTGTTCTTGGATTGCTTGACCAAAAACCGCTTCCCGACGAGACCGTTGCCGCATGAAATACCCCCACCTCGCCTCCCCCGCGCACATCGGGTCTTTGACGCTTCCAAACCGTTTCATCATGACGGCAATGGGGTCGAACTACGCCGAGGCAGACGGTAGCTGCGGCGAGCGGCTGCAGGCGTATTATGAAGCCCGCGCTCGCGGTGGCGCCGGGCTCATTATTCTGGAGACCACCTCCATTGCCTGGCCCGCAGCCTGCTCCATGCCCAACATGGTCGGACTATCAGAAGATCGCTTCTTGCCTGGCCTGACGTCCCTTGTCGATCGTGTTCACCGACACGGCAGTACCATTGCAGCCCAGATTAATCACAGTGGCAAAGTCGCGCAGGAAGATATCGCCGCCGGTCGCCCACTGATGGTGCCATCGCTTCCCCCGAAAGCGGGAAGCGGCATGTTCAAGCTGTTGACTCAGGGTGAAATCCAGCACTTCATCAAGATGGCGGGTCCCGATGGAAAAGGCGCTCGGTATCAGGTCATGAGCGAACAGGACATCGCCGATACCGTGACCCAATTCGCCGACGCGGCTCACCGCTGCCAACGGGCCGGTTTTGACGCCGTCGAGATTCACGCCGGGCATGGCTATGTCCTTGCTGGCTTCTTATCGCCCCATTTCAACCAACGCGAAGACCGCTACGGCGGCAGCCGAGAAAACCGGGCGCGCTTTCTTGTTGAGGTGATCAATGCCGTCAAGGAGCGATGCGGACGGGAGTTCCCGGTACTGGTGCGGCTCGATGCAAAAGAGTTTCGTATTGAGGGCGGTATCACGCCGGAAGATTTCTTGGTCACGGCAAAGCTGGCGCAAGATGCGGGCGCCGACGCCATTGATGTGAGTGCCTATGGCAATACCAGCATCGGCATTGCGTTCACCGAAGCACCGCTGGTCCATGAGCCCAACGGTTACCTAGCATTCGCGCGTATGGCGAAACACGCTTTGGACATTCCCATCATGGCGGTTGGGCGAATCGAGCTCGATGACGCGGAGCGTGCGCT
>CBFHHJ010000245.1:0-1836 GCA_965655505.1 Luminiphilus sp. | reverse complement strand
CGAGCTCTGCCGCGGCGGACGGGGTAGCCGCCCGTTGATCGGCGGTGAAATCACAAATGCTGAAGTCGGTTTCGTGTCCAACAGCTGAGACCACGGGAATGGTGCTGGCCGCAACCGCTCGCGCTACAGCTTCATCATTAAAGGCCCAAAGGTCTTCCAGAGAGCCACCACCGCGACCGATGATCAGCACATCGAGCGGAATATCTCCCCGGTTGTGAAGATCATTGGCTTGGGCGATCGCTGACCGAATGGCCGCTGGAGCCTCGGTGCCTTGTACCGGCACCGGAAACAAGAACACCTCCGTCATGGGGCTGCGCCGAGCCAGTACGCTCAGAATGTCGTGTATGGCTGCGCCTGTCGCTGATGTGACAACCCCGACACGCATAGCCTCAGCGGTCACGGGGCGCTTGCGATCTTGGCTGAACAGGCCTTCTTGCTGGAGTTTGGTCTTCAGTTGCTCGAAAGCGAGTTGCAATGCGCCATCCCCAGCGGGTTGGAGATGCTGGCAAATCAGCTGGTATTCACCGCGGTTCGTGTAGAGGGATATGCGGCCGCGAACCCGAATACTATCGCCTTTCTGCGGGCGGACTTTAACGCGGCCGTTGGCGCCCCTGAACATTGCACAACGCACCTGAGCGTCACTGTCCTTCAGAGTAAAGTACCAGTGGCCCGAGCTAGCCGCCGTAAAATCACCGATCTCACCCTCAACCCGAATCTCATCAAAGTGAGACTCCAGCACGTTTTTCGCCCGCTGATTGAGTTCGGAGACGCTAAAAACGTTAGGACTGTCGGGCGTAGATAGCACGTTGAGAGGGCGCCTTTTTATTTACCGGGTTTGCTGGGACCGCTACAATGGGGAGTTTACCAGACCCATTGGTCATTAAGAGGCTCTCATGCTGCGAATCGCCCAGGAAGCGCTGACGTTCGACGATGTCCTACTCCAACCGGGCTACTCGGATGTGACCGCCAAAGATGTGTCGCTGACCACCCACTTGTCGCGCAACATCCAAATGCACATTCCCCTGGTTTCTGCCGCGATGGATACCGTCACGGAAGGCCGACTTGCGATTGCCCTTGCCCAAGAGGGCGGTATTGGCATCATCCACAAGAACATGACGGTCGCCGAGCAGGCCGAGCAAGTTCGTCGGGTCAAAAAATTCGAAAGCGGCGTCGTTAAGGATCCGATTACTATTCAGGCCAGCGCGACCATCACAGAGTTGCTTGCGCTCACTCAATCAAACGGTATCTCAGGCGTTCCCGTGCTCAACGGTGACGACTTGGTGGGCATCGTGACCCGCCGTGATATGCGTTTTGAAACCGATATGACCAAGCCTGTGTCGGCCATCATGACCCCCAGAGAGCGACTGGTAACGGTAGGCGAGGGAGCACCGTCGGACGAGGTGCAGCGACTACTGCACCAGCATCGCATTGAGAAAATTTTGGTCGTCAACGATAACTTTGGCCTCAGCGGCATGATTACCGTTAAGGATTTCGATAAGGCCGAGAGTTTTCCCTTCGCCTGTAAGGACAGTCAAGGGCAACTGCGGGTGGGCGCTTCCGTGGGTACGAGTGCTGACACCGATGAGCGGGTTGAGGCGTTAGTAAATGCAGGCGTCGACGTCTTGGTGGTTGACACAGCCCACGGCCATTCTCTGAACGTCATAGACCGGGTGAAGCGTATTAAGTCCTTGTACAGCGGTGTTGATGTTATCGGTGGCAATATCGCTACTGGCGAGGCGGCATTGGCGCTGTATGAGGCGGGGGCTGACGGCGTGAAAGTCGGTATTGGTCCGGGGTCTATTTGCACGACTCGTATTGTGACCGGCACTGGTGTGC
>CBFHHJ010000244.1:0-1837 GCA_965655505.1 Luminiphilus sp. | reverse complement strand
GTAGCGGCTTCCCAAGCAAGGTTGACGAGCTGCTGCCTCGCGCAATGAAACTCATGACTGAACATCGCCTGGACTTGTTGAAACTCAATTACAGCGAACTGTTTGGAACTCATGCGCGGCAATGGGCCTGGTGCAATATGTCAGAACAGCGGCAAAAGGAGCTCCAACCGTCCATGCCCACCCCCACCGCACCGGTCGAAGACTCTCAACTTCCCCATGTGAAGCTGCAGGGTGTCCGCATTGTCGACGGCCTGCCGGCGGCCTGTGGAGAAGTCCACTACTCCAACTGGCCGCATCTTATCAATCGTCTCGGGAATCAACGCCTGTTCCTGGAACCAGACTGGTCCATGCCTTACGAACAGGACTGGATGGTGAGAGCCTACGAACTGCAGATGCGTGGAGAACTCAACTCAGCGGTGTTGCTCGCCTCTCCCATAGAGCACCGGCGTGAGCACTATTACGAGGCCAGCGAGCGCGTGGAACACCAATGAATCCCAGCATCTTTGTCAGTATCGCCGCCTACCGGGAATTTGACCTGGAAAACACCGTGCT
Source organism: Luminiphilus sp. (assembly GCA_965655505.1). Taxonomy (GTDB): domain Bacteria; phylum Pseudomonadota; class Gammaproteobacteria; order Pseudomonadales; family Halieaceae; genus Luminiphilus. The sequence continues at coordinate 1,285 of CBFHHJ010000244.1, read as the reverse complement.
CAATGCGATACAGAATGCCGAGGATGCCCGCCGACTGCGCTTTGTGATCTGTTGGCAACACGATGCCAATGAGAGCATTGAACAGATTGCGACGCTTGAGCAGGTCGAGATCATCGACGTTCCCTGCGAGGAGAGTCGCGGTGTGTGCTGGGCACGGCATCAAATCCAGCAGCGTTACGAGGGCGAGGCCTTTGCCCTGCAACTGGATTCGCACCATCGGTTTGTGACCGGTTGGGATTCGATACTCGTCGCCATGCTCGAATCTCTGGAGGCCGAGGGCGTTGAGAAGCCCGTACTCACCACCTATCTTCCTGGCTTTGATCCCGATGACGATCCCGCAGCCCGGTGTATGGAGGCCTGGCAGCTGGGCTTTGACTATTTTGACAGCTCAGGAATAGTGCTGCTGTCTCCTTACACGAGTAGTGCCAGTCTCGACAAGCCGGCGGCGACGGCATTCTGGTCGGCACACTTTTCCTTCTCCCGGGGCGGCTTTGTTAGCGAGGTCCCCATCGATCCTCATGGCTACTTTCACGGCGAGGAAATCAGCACGGCAGTGCGCGGCTGGACCCATGGTTACGATTTCTTTTGCCCCCATCGCCTGATTGCCTGGCACGAATACACCCGCCGAGGCCGGGTCTGCCACTGGCATGATCATAAGGATTGGAGCATCCGCAACGGTCATGCAATCGGTCGCTTCAACGCGTTATTAGGTGTAGACGGGATGGAATCGGAGGTGGACTACGAAGATTATGGCCTGGGTAGTCATCGCAGTGTTGCCGAGTACGAGCGCTTTGCGGGCATCGACTTTTCCTCCCGGCGAGTCCGGCGGAATACCCTGGAACAGTGCCCCCCTAAAAATACCGAGAATGGACAGAGCGAGTCCCAGGAGTATCTTTACAGTTTTACCCAACACGTAGAAATCCCGATGGACATGCTAAGAGACGATGGCATTCAGTTTGTCGGTCTTTTTGCGAACGCAAAAGAAGGTGCTGAGCTCCACCGTCGAGAAATAGACCGAAAGGAAATGGACACTGTTGTCGCCGAGGCGGGCTCCGCAGCTCACTTCAGTTTCCTGATGAAATTGTTTGCTCTCGAAGCGCCGCGGACCTATACAATCTGGCCGTACTACCGCGCAGCGGGATGGGGCGATGCGATCAGCAAACCCTGGGAATTGGCAGGAATAAAAGGAAAACCAGAATGACTGTGCAGATCCATGCGGGGACCGTACTGTTACCTAATACGCTGTGGACCACTATGCAGGTTGAAGATGAGGTGGTTCTCTATG
>CBFHHJ010000243.1:0-1878 GCA_965655505.1 Luminiphilus sp. | reverse complement strand
CGGTCAGCGCACGGTCTATCAGGCAAAAGGTTGTGCCACATGCGGTCACACGGGTTACATTGGGCGCACCTCGATACATGAGTTGTTCTTGCTTGATGAAGAAATGCACCGCGTGATCATGTCCGGTGCCGATGCGACGTCGCTGCACAGTGCTGCGCGTAAGCAGGGTATGATTACCTTATATGAAGATGGTTTGCGCAAGGTGGTCCAGGGTGTCAGTTCCCTCGAGGAAGTCATGCGGGTCACCCAGGATCAGAGTGCTGATGATGAGATGCCCGCGAATGTCGGTGCGCGGACCCTCGGTAATGCCTCGAGTGCCACCGACAGCGCTATCGCTTAATGCCGGCATTTACCTACAAAGCAGTCGGTCGTGATGGCAAAGCGCAGCAGGGGGTGATCGAAGCTGATGCCCTTGATGCGGCCACCCGGCAGCTGAGGTCTCGGGGCCTCACCCCACTCAAAGTCGAGGAAGGCGACACGACCAGTGATTCGGGCAAGCCGCCGACGCGCCAGGAAGTGCTGTCGATGACGTCTGAACTGTCGGTGCTTCTGCGCGCCGGATTGCCGTTGGACCGCGCGCTGAAAGTGCTGATTGATATGGATGGCCAGCCGCGGATGCGGGCGGTCTTGGCAGAGCTGTTGAAAGCCGTGAAGGGCGGGAAATCGCTCTCGAATGCGCTTCAGCCCTACGATGACGTATTCGGCGGCTTCTATCTGAGCATGGTGCGTGCCGGCGAGGCCAGCGGCCAGCTATCCTCGGTGCTTGAGCGGCTGGTAGAGCATTTAGAAAGCTCCAAAGCAACCCGCGATAGCATTGTCTCGGCGCTGATTTACCCCAGTATTTTGCTTGTAGTGGCGGTGATTTCGATCGTTGTCATGCTCGGTTTTGTCGTACCTCAGTTTGAGACGTTATTCAATGATATGGGTGACGCACTGCCTGCCATGACAAAAGCGGTGATTGGCGCGGCTGAGTTTATTAAAGCGTGGGGGCTGCTGATGGGCATAGTGCTTGTCGGGCTGGTAATTGCGTTTCAGCGCTGGGCTGCCTCGGCTGCGGGTAAATCAAGCCTTGATCGCAGGCTGTTATCGCTGCCAATCGCGGGCACGATTGCCTTTGAATACGAAATGTCCAAGTTTGCTCGCACCGTAGGCACTCTTCTTGGCAACGGTGTGTCACTGCTGAAGGCTATTCAGATAGCGATCGATACGGTGGGCAGTGTGCCGCTGAAAGAGGCCCTTGATGTACTTCCCCCGGCGGTTAAGGCCGGTAAGCGCATGTCGATCGCGATGGAAGAAACCAAGATGTTCACCCCCATGGTGATTCAGATGACCCGGGTAGGGGAGGAGTCGGGTTCTCTCGATGGCATGATGCTGGAGCTTGCCAAAGTCTTTGAGAACCACGTGTCGTCGGGGATCAAGCGTTTGCTGACTCTGCTGGAGCCGGTGCTGATTCTAACGATGGGCTTTATTATTGCGCTGATAATTATTTCGATTCTGATGGGTATTTTGTCGGTCAACGATTTGGCGATCTGACGTCGACCCAATAACGGCTTTTTTAATGAGAGGTAGAAAGATGTACACAAAACGATCTCGTCGTCAGCGCGGCTTTACGCTGATGGAACTGCTGGTGGTGCTTGCCATCCTCGGTCTGTTGGTGAGTTTGGTGGGGCCTCAGGTACTCAATCAGTTGGGTGGTGCCAAGTCGAAAACCGCCAAGATCCAAATCCGTGACCTTGAGCAGGCGCTGGAAATGTACAAGCTCGATGTCGGTCGCTACCCGTCTACCAACGAAAGTTTCGATGCGCTGGTTGCTAAGCCGGGGGATGCGACAGGCTGGAACGGGCCTTATCTCAAAGGCGGCAAGATACCGAAGGACCC
>CBFHHJ010000242.1:0-1881 GCA_965655505.1 Luminiphilus sp. | reverse complement strand
CCACACACGCACGATCGGCGCATGGAAGCCTATCTTTATTGGGATATGGCACCAGAGGCGCGGGTGCTGCATCTGATGGGAGAACCCCAAGAAACCCGCCATTTGGTTGTGGGAAATGAGGCGGCTGTGCTCTCGCCGCCGTGGTCAATTCACGCGGGCGCGGGGCATGGGCATTACAGATTCATCTGGGCCATGGCGGGGGATAATGTCGATTTCACGGATATGGATTTTGTCGATCTGGGGGATCTAATATGAGCGCGTTTTCCCTCGCAGGCAGACGGGCCTTGGTGACGGGGGCGAATACGGGCATCGGTCAGGCCATTGCCCTTGCCTTGGCCGATCAAGGGGCACCTGTCACTTGTGCGGGGCGGCGCGACTGCGCTGAAACTTGCGCGGCGATTGCGGCGAAGGGCGGTATTGCTGATGAGATGATCCTTGATTTTGCGGATCCCATGGCCGCGCGCGAAATTTTTGCGGGCGCGGGCTATTCCATCTTGGTCAATAACGCGGGCATCATCCGCCGCGAGGACAGTCTCGATTATACGGAGGCGGATTGGGACGCGGTGATGGCAGTTCATCTCAAAGGCCATTTCTGCATCAGTAGCCATGCAGTTCAGTACTGGCGCCACCAATCCAAGACGGGACAGTCCGTGAGCGGGAGAATCGTCAATACGACCTCGGGAGCTGGGCTGCAAGGGTCAATCGGTCAATCAAACTACGCCGCTGCTAAGGCGGGCATTGCGGCGCTGACCATCAATCAGGCGGCCGAACTCGGTCGGTATGGGGTGACTGCCAATGCTATCTGCCCGGTCGCGCGAACCGGCATGACAACAGCGGTGCCCGAGATGGCCGCGCGCATGGCGCCACCCGAGGATGGCAGTTTTGATCACTTTGCCCCCGAAAATGTCTCGGTTCTGGTTGCTTGGTTGTGCTCGTCTTTATCCTCGGATGTGTCGGGAAAAATATTGGAAGCAGAGGGCGGTCGTATCGCGATAGCCGACGGATGGCGCAGCACAGAAGGCATCGATAAGGGCGCTCGTTGGACACTCGACGAAATTACTGAAGCGATGCAGACGCTGCTGGCCAACGAAAAGCCGGCGCAAGCGGTTTGGGGTAGCTAGGGCTTTTTTATGGATTTTCAGTTCTCCGACGAGCAGCGCATGCTGCGCGATATGGCCAAAGGGTTTCTTGGAGAGACGTCCACCAGTGCCGCGTGCCGCGTCGCAATGAGTTCCACCAATGGTTTTGATCCTGAGGTCTGGCGCAGAACCTGTGAGGAAATGGCGTGGCAGGCGATTGTGCTGCCAGAGGCGGCCGATGGACTCGACCTGGGTGTTGTTGAACTGATGATCATTCAGGAAGCCATGGGGGAGCTTCTCCACTGCTCGCCGTTTTTTGCGACATCGGTTGCTGCGATTGCATTGCGTGGGTGCCCAGCGTCGGCAGCGAGAGACTCGGCGTATCAGCAGATTCTGGACGGCGGCATTCTGGCCCTCGCGCATACCGCCGCCCGACCTAGTTGGCACGCGGATGGGGTTGAGGTCAAAGCCCAACAAGATAAAGACGGCTGGACCTTGGATGGATTAGCTCGATTTGTTCCGTATGGCCATGCGGCGAATACGCTGCTGGTCGTTGCGCGAACCGACGAGGAGCAACTTGGTCTTTTCACGGTGTCGGCAGAGGCAGCGGGCTTGTCTTGCAGTCGCGTCCCGACAATGGATCAGAGTCGAGCCATGGCTGACGTTCAGTTGCAAAGCGTGCGTGTGAGCGCTGAAAACTGCCTCGCTAACGACTGGGCGGACGGTCTGGAGAACACGATCAATGTCGCCCAGATTTTGAATGCCGCTGATCAGGTCGGCGGAGCCCAGCGATGCCTCGATA
>CBFHHJ010000241.1:0-1907 GCA_965655505.1 Luminiphilus sp. | reverse complement strand
GCAAAGTACTCACATTGCATGGTTATGAGCACCGATCGAGCGGCAACCAAGGCATTCACCGTCAACATACTGAGCGATGGCGGACAGTCAATAATGATGAAGTCGTATTGAAAGCCTGTTGCCAACGCATTGGCCAGTTGGCGCTCCCGGGATTCGACCTGTAATAACTCGACTTCTGCGGCAGTGAGATCCCGGTTCGCGGGTACCACAAAATAACCGTTATCCCCGGCAGGTACCGCTACATCGTTCAAGGGAGTCTTATTAATAAGAAGATCGTAGCTTGTCAGGTCACAGGCATGTTTATCGACACCCGATGACATTGTGGCGTTACCTTGAGGATCAAGATCTACCAAAAGAATACTGCGGCCCATCGCCGCGAGGCTGGCAGCGAGATTGACGCTGGTGGTGGTTTTACCGACGCCGCCTTTTTGATTGGCAACCGCTATCGTTTTCATACCAGTGCCATGCTCCGTTTTACCTGCAACGTAACCAACGATCGTACGTCATTCAGAAACGGTACGCTCAAGGCTTGGTGGGCGAGCACCTGAACACTGCTATCAAGAGCTTCCAGCTCATCACCCACAGCTGCACTCTTCATGCCATATAAAACCCCATTCTCAGCCACCAAGTGTGAGCACTTACTTACCATTTTATCAAGACTTGCAAAAGCTCTTGAGATGACAGCTGAAAACGGACGCTCAGGCTGAAAGGCTTCTACCCGGGCCTCAATGACCGTGGCATTTACCAACCTCAGACCTGAAATCACCTGAAAAAGAAAACGGGTTTTCTTACCGTTACTGTCGAGCAGCGCCCAGTGTTTTTCTGGGAAAGCAATGGCGAGCGGTATCCCGGGGAGTCCTGCACCGGTACCCACATCAATCACATGGGAGCCCTCTATAAGGGGGGCAACCGCTAAGCTATCGAGCAAATGCTTGATGACCATTTCCTCAGGATTGCGTATCGCGGTCAAATTGTACGCACGGTTCCATCGAACTAATAAATCAAGATAGGCCATTAATTGGTCAATCTGCTGCGAGGTAAGAGGCAGGCCTAGCTGTTCAATCCCTGCGCTAAGGCGCTCGCCGCAGACATCAGCCATGAGACACACGAGCGGACTGGCTACGTTTCTTAAGGTGCACTAACAGCAAGGATAGAGCCGCTGGCGTCACGCCGGAAATTCGACCCGCTCGAGCCAGTGATGCGGGTTGGGCTTCAACTAATTTTTGACAAATCTCATTAGAAAGGCCAGGCACGGCGGTGAAATCAAAATCTGCGGGGATTTCGGTTTCCTCGTGACGGTGCATACGATCAATATCTTCCTGCTGTCGCTCGATATAGCCCGCGTATTTGATCTGCGTAGCGACTTGCTCTGCCGCGCGTTCATCGGTTACGAGGGATTGTCCCGCGAGGAAAGCCACATCCTCGTAGCCCAACTCAGGTCGACGTAACAAATCCGCCAGAGAATACTCTCGACCCAATGGCTTACCAATCTTGTTAAGAATCCCTGCGGCAGCCTCACTGCCCGGTTGAACATAAGTGGTTTCAAGCCGAGACATTTCCTGATCAATCATCTCGCGCTTTTTCTCAAAGGCCGTCCACTGCTGATCATCGACGAGATTCAGCTCACGACCAAGCTGAGTCAGTCGCAAATCCGCATTGTCTTCCCGAAGCAACAGTCGATATTCCGCACGAGACGTAAACATACGGTAGGGTTCACGGGTTCCAAGCGTGACCAAATCGTCAATGAGCACGCCGATATAGGCCTCATCGCGGCGAGGTTCCCACGGTGCTTCACCGCGAGACTGACGCGCAGCGTTTAGGCCCGCAACAAGACCCTGGGCACCCGCCTCTTCATAACCCGTCGTGCCATTAATTTGACCAGCAAAGAACAGCCCGGCAACGGAGCG
>CBFHHJ010000240.1:0-1908 GCA_965655505.1 Luminiphilus sp. | reverse complement strand
CAGGTGTCCGACATCCCGCGTACGCGTTCAGGGAAAATCGCGGAAATTGCCGTGCGCAATGCGATCAACGGCAAGCCCGTTGGCAATCGGGACGCGTTGAGCAACCCTGAGGCTCTCGCCCAATACGCTGGACTCCCTCAGCTTTCTTCGTGACGGGTGTTTGCCCGCAACGGTTACAAAAAGACTAGCGCCGCCACTGCGACCATGAGCAGCGCCGCCACCTTGTTGAGAATCGCCAGATTCTGATCGTCGCCTAAAGTCTTTGCTAGCCAACTGCCGCCGCTAGCGTAGAGGGACATCGAGAGAAACTCGGATATCAACAGAACACTTAACATCGCTGCCAGCTGAGTAACCATGGGGCGCTGAGCGTCAATGAAGCCTGGCAACAGTGCGATCATGAATCCCCACCCTTTGGGGTTCATAATTGCCGTTGTGAGGCCGAGCGTAAGGAGTGCTGGACGGCTCAGCTTCCCGGGCGTCTGCTGGCGGCCAAAATGATCCCGTGCCGTCCAAAGGTTACGCGCCATCCAAAGCAGATAGAGCGCACCGAGAATGGCCAGCGTGTTGAAATAGATCGGATCCAAGCTACGAAGCCAGGACAATAAAAAGAAGGTAATAGAGACTACGATGGTAACCCCGACCATCTCGCCGATCATCATCCAGAGTGTGCGACGATAGCCCTGTGTCAGGCCCATCGAGAACGCGAGGGTCATACACATTCCCGGCGTGACCGAAACGGCGATAATCGTCGGAATAAAAAGCAGTAGCAGTTCGGTTTCCAAAAAAACATTCCTAACAACGAGAACAGGTCACAGCGGAGCAATTCCGCCCAGAAACAACGTGTTGGCAGCGTAAATAAACACAAATCATCGATGACGCTAAATAGTGGCAGAGCGTCGAGCCACCTTTATACTCGAACTATCACGGGGGAATCACTCATCATGGAAGCACTGCACGATTTTTTGCTGAACGTAATTGAAGCGGGCGCTCTGCTATTGGGCTTTTTGATTCTGCTGGGCCTCATCGCAGTAGTGATCTTATACATTCTCGATGTTACTCAAACCGAGCAGGCAATCCGAAGGAACTATCCAGTTATTGGTCGCTTGCGGTACGTGTTTGAACACATGGGCGTTTTTTTTCGCCAATATTTCTTTGCCATGGATCGAGAAGAGCTACCCTTCAATCGCGCTCAGCGCTCCTGGGTTGCACGAGCGGCCAAAAACATTGACTCGACCATCGCCTTTGGATCGACCAACCCTCTTGATAAGCCGGGCCAGATCCTGTTCCTCAACGCGATGTTTCCCCGACTCGAGGAAGAAGAACACGCTAAACAGCGAAAGCCGATCGTTTTTGGCGAGGGCTTCGCAACGCAACCCTATTCGACCTACTCAATTTTTCACATTTCTGCCATGAGTTATGGCGCGCTGTCTGCCCCGGCAGTTAAAGCGTTATCGGCGGGCGCCGCAAAAGCAGGCATCCTCTACAACACGGGCGAGGGTGCACTGTCACCCTTCCATCTTGAGGGCAACTGCGACCTCACCTTCCAAATTGGCACCGCCAAATACGGTGTTCGCGATGCGAGTGGCCAACTGAGCGATGAGAAGCTTAGGGAAATTGCTGCTCATGAGGCCGTCAAGATGTTTGAGATCAAACTGTCTCAGGGCGCGAAACCCGGCAAGGGCGGCATTTTGCCGGGTGAGAAAGTCACCGACATCATCGCTAAAACCCGCGGCATACCCGAGGGAGAAGACTCCATCAGCCCTAATCGCCATCCTGATATCGCCGACACCCAAGATCTCCAAAACATGATCGAACGGGTCAGGCGCGTCACCGGAAAGCCAGTCGGGATTAAATTTGTTCTGGGCCATGCGGGCTGGCTAGATGATTTCTTCCTAGAAGTTCATCGCA
>CBFHHJ010000239.1:0-1957 GCA_965655505.1 Luminiphilus sp. | reverse complement strand
GCGAAGTTAACGCCGACCCCCTGTCGGTCACCCGCTGTAACCCCCTCATCCAGCCAGTCCAGGTGGCCAAGGCTGACCTGAATCTGATTGACCGCGATGGGTAGTTCCAAGGCCTCAGCAAGAAACGCAATCTGCTGGCTGTGCATGTTGGACACACCGATGTGACGGATTTTTCCGGCGGCGACGAGCCCATGAAGTGCGCCGGCGAGTTCCTCCCGCTCCATCAGTGGGTCGGGGCGATGGAGTAGCAATACGTCAATCGTTTCGGTGTTGAGCCGCTTTAGACTGTTTTCTACCGATGCAGTGACCCAGCTGGCCGAGAAGTCATAGCGCTTCGGACCGCTGGCATCCTCAAAACGGATGCCGCATTTGGTTTGCAGCACCATTTGATCGCGCAACTCGGGGGCTTTTTTTAATGCGACACCAAAAGCCTCTTCGGCCTTTCCAAGCGTGTAGATATCCGCGTGATCAAAGGTCGTGATGCCAAGCGCCAGCGCGGTCTCGATAAACCCCAGGGCGTGCGCGGTTGCATCCTTAGTGAGCGGTGCTGTGTCCCAACTGCCGCCCAAGCCCATGCAGCCGGCCACTAGGTGAGAGCTGCGGGGTAGATGTTGATGTAGTGCCAAAGTTGCCATGGGAAGTCCCGTTATTTTTGAATCGCCATGTAATAAAATTACAGAAATCGGTTTCATATTGGCGTAGTTGCCAAAAAAAATTGATTTTTACTACAAAATGCCTAACCTTGCGCCCATATTTGCTGGGCTTTGTTGATGGCCTTAGTCTGTGGGTCTAAAGCGTAGGACTCTGGCTTAAGATTCGGGTCCTGGCTACCCATAACTAAAAAGAGCTGATTAACCATGCTGCAGCACGACATAACATTGGGTAATGGCAAGCTGAATGCGTCAACAGCGGATGTTGAAGGCGAATTCGTAACGATCGATGGCGAGCGCTTTTATCGCATCGCCCATTACGATCAGATGCCCGATTTCTTTGTGAGCATTGTCAGTGACTCGGATCATTGGATGTTCCTGTCGAGTAACGGGGCGCTGTCTGCCGGTCGTAAAGATCGGGACAATGCACTGTTTCCCTACTACACCGAAGACAAGATCCACGACTTCCACGGCGTAACCGGTAGTCGGACGATTGTCCGCGTCGAACGGGCTGGGCAGCTTTACCTGTGGGAACCCTTCTCGAAACCGTTGCGCGGCCTTTATAACGTTGAGCGCCATATCAGCAAGAGCGTTTATGGCAACAAGATTGTTTTTGAAGAGATCAATCACGACCTCAAGCTGAGTTTTAGCTACGGTTGGTCGAATTCTGAGCGCTTTGGGTGGGTGAAACAGAGCCGCATCACGTCGCTCGATGATACTGACATGACTGTCGCGGTACTGGACGGTCTGGGCAACGTATTACCCAGTGAGGTCACTAGCCCTTTTCAGAACGAATACAGCAATCTGCTTGATGGCTACAAAAAATGTGAGCTGCTCGCAGACAGTCATCTCGGGCTGTTCTTTTTGAGCGCGATTCCCATTGATCGCGCCGAGCCCAGTGAGTCGCTGCGCGCGACTACCGTCTGGTCATCAGGCATCAGCTGCGAAGCGGTTCTGCTGGGTGATCTGCAGATCGATGGGTTTCGTCGTGGTGCGTCTCCGCAGACTGAGTGGGACCTCAAAGGGAAGCGGGGTGGATACTACATTGTGACCGAGCAGGTGCTGTCGCCGGGCGCGTCTGCTGAGTGGATTTTTGTCGCCGAGGTGAACCAAACCACGACGGGTGTGGCAGATTTACAACACTGGTTGACGACCGAATCGAACCTGATTGACGCAGTGCACCAAGACATCGCCAAGGGCACCGAGCGTCTCCGTGCGATCGTTGCCAGCGCTGATGGCATCCAGGCCAGTAACGAAGAGCTGACCGCGGCGCGTCATTTTTCGAACACCTTGTTTAACATTATGCG
>CBFHHJ010000238.1:0-1978 GCA_965655505.1 Luminiphilus sp. | reverse complement strand
GGTTCACGGCGCGCAACAAGCGCGGCCCAGTGCTACTAAATGTCACCGGAAACTAAGCTGGGTATCGGCTGCTAACCAGGCAAAGACGACAAATGCTGCAACGTTCTGATCAAGGTCGGCGGCATTAATTTTATCCAGCGTGTCATCAGCGGTGTGGTGAAGATCAAAGTAATCCATGCCGTTTTGTCGCAGCCGTAGCGCGGGCATGCCGGCCTTCACCATAGGGGTCAGGTCGGGTCCTGCACTCTTGGATTCTTTGCTGCCTTGAGCAACCCCGATCGGGTTCAAGAGAGAGGCCATGGTATCGACGAGTGGTTGACCCTCTGCCCCCACGTTGGACGTGAGTTGCCATACTCGGCCCGCGCCAAAATCACTTTCGCTGCCGATGATGTGCTGGCTGAGGGTGGATCGATGACGCTCGAGATAGGCTTTTCCCCCAAGCACTGCGACTTCTTCTGATCCCCAAAGAATGAGTCGCAGGGTACGGCGCGGGCGCTTGCCGTGTTGCAGGATTAAGTGGGCGGTGGCAGTTGCAATGCCAACCCCTGCACCGTCATCAATCGCGCCGGTGCCAAGGTCCCAGCTATCAAGGTGGCCACCGATAATCACGATCTCGTCGGGCGCTTCATGCCCTTTGATATCGGCAATGACATTGCCGCTGGTCTGTTCGGCCTTGGTGGTGGGTTGTAAGTTGAGATACACCTTAAGGGTTTCGCCGCGGCGGTGAATCCGTTCAATTTGATCGGCGTCGGGATTTGATATGGCCGCAGCCGGTATCTTGGGTAGCGCGGCGTCGTAATCCATTTGCCCCGTGTGGGGGAAGCGATGGCTATCTGTTCCAATCGAGCGAATTAGGAGCGCACTGGCCCCCTTGTCGGCGGCAACGCTCGCACCTTCTCGCCGCAACTTGCCAAATGTGCCGTAGGCTGAGCCATCTTGGGTTCGCTGCATTTTGTGGCTGACAAAGGCAATTTGCCCGTTGAGGCTGTTCGGTTCTACGGCTTTTAGGTCGGCAAAGGTTTCGAAAAAAGCAACGTTTGCGGTAATGCCACTGCTGGGGGTTGCGATTGATCCCCCCAAGGTAGTGAGTGCTAGTGGCTGAGGGTAGGGTGTCAGTATCGCGGCTTCCTCCTCGCCTCGTGTCCACGCCGTAATCGTGAAGGGCTCAATGCGGACATCGTCAAATCCCAGGGATTGCAGTCTGTTGACAGCCCAGCGTCGCGCGCGCTCCTCGGCAGCACTGCCAGCCGGTCGGGGCCCCACTTCGGTTGTCAGTGACTCGACAATTGCGTAGGCGTTAGTACCAGCCATTGCGGCGTCGCGAAGTTGGCGAGCGTGCTCAAGACTCCCATCACTTAACCCCAGCTGAGCATCACCCGCATCGAGTCGGGTCGAAAGTGTAAGAAAACACATCAGCAGTACACTCGTTGTTGCTCTCAACACGCTTTGAGCTCCTTTTTTTGTACGCTCGCTCATTGTTGGCTAATGGGCATTATGCGAAGGTTTACAGGTCTGCCAAATCATGGCTCCGATTGAATCAATCCTCAACGGCGTTTGGCTCAATTTTTAGTAGGGAGAGGTACGTTGGAGAAGATATCGTTTTCAGCTGACGAAAAAAGCGAAATCGCGCGCAAAATACAGCTGTATTTTCGCGAAGAGCTCGACCAAGAAATAGGCGGCTTTGATGCCGGGTTTCTGCTGGATTTTTTCTCTGAAGAAGTGGGTGCCTATTTCTATAACCGAGGCCTATACGATGCTCAGGCGCTGATCGCAAAGAAAATCGATGAGGTCTCTGATGCAATCTATGAGTTGGAGCAGGTGACAACCTTTAGTCGATGACCGTCTCGCTGCTGGTGATCTTCCTCGATATCGATACCAATACCGTCGGCGATCTCGCATCCATCAAGGGCGGTTTCCCCGCGTTCCATATTCCCCAGGTACCGCTGACGCTGGAGACGCTGCAGATCATCTTTCCCTA
>CBFHHJ010000237.1:0-2021 GCA_965655505.1 Luminiphilus sp. | reverse complement strand
GCCACCAATCCTGCGAGTCGGTCAATATACTGCGGATGTCAGTTTTAACAGTATCAAGGTCGAGGGTGGCGAACTCCGCCGCGTAGTTGAAGTCCTCACCGTAGGGGTTGGACTCGGGTGAGTGCTGGCGCAGTGGCGACAGGTCAATCCGCTCGGGCCACCAAAACTTTGGGGGTTTGGCAAAGGTATTTTCAGCCTGTACCGGCAGCGACATGGCGGATGCCATAGCGACCGCTGCGATCAGGATTTTCTTTTGTTTAAACATTTCGATCTTCTCCTTCGAGGAACGAGTTATTCGGTGATGCGCAGCCACGGAGGGATTGCGCATCACACCGTGTGCCAGAAGAACAATAGGCCTCTGTCGGGGGCTTATCCAATTGAATAATTCGCCAAAACAGATCGTAAAAAACGATTGGTTAGGAATTTATGATTGTAAAAATCTCAAAGCGACGATCTTCGAGAAGCGAATCAGGCTCCAATTGGGTTTTTGTCCGAACATCAGTGCTTCAGCCGTTTTGGGTGTGCGTCGCGTTGGTCGTCATGAAGGTGATCGTCCTGAAGCTGGTCTTTCTGAGGCTGATCGATATAAAGGTATTCGATATGAAGATGGCCGTCATAAAAGCGCCCTGCAAGAAACCTGAGAGACCCGACCAATGTCGTAATGACAGTTGGGTCCCGCTGAGTAAACTGTTTATAAAATCAAAAGAATAGAGAGACGCCCCGATGACCTATCAAGCCGAGTTTGATCGATCCATAGCGGATCCCGAGGGATTTTGGCTCGAGCGGGCGGGCTTGATCGACTGTCAAAGCGCCGACAACGGGGCTGGCCTGCGACGAGCACGGTATCGAGCGCTGGTTTCCCGATGGCGTGCTGAACACCTGTTACAACGCCGTTGATCGACACGTCGCTGCTGGTCGCGGCAGTCAAGTTGCCGTGTATTACGACTCCCCAGTAACCGACACCCAGATCGCCCTGACTTACGACGACCTATTAAATGAAGTCTCCCGGTGTGCGGGCGGGTTACGGGACCTTGGGGTCGAAAAGGGCGACCGAGTGGTAATTTACATGCCGATGGTGCCGGAAGCCTTAGTCGCAATGTTGGCTTGCGCGCGCTTAGGGGCTGTTCACTCGGTGGGATTTGGCGGGTTTTCTGCCAGCGAGCTCGCCGTTCGCCTGAGTGATGCGGCGCCGCGGGTAGTGGTCACAGCGACCTGCGGGATCGAAGTCGGTCGCGCATCTCATCAAGGAGCGTTTCCATGACATGAGTGAAGTCGGATATCTCTGGGAATCCAAATGTGCCCGCGCCACCCTTTATAGAGTGCGCCGCCCTGAAGATCGAATTGATTTCCTCGACATCCGTGGATGAGTCGAGATTTAGGAGTCCGGACTCAAGCACGTCCAAACCTTCATGACATTCCTCGAAGAAAATATCCTGTACTTCTGAGAGGTCCATTGGCAGTTAATCCAGTACGCGTTTGACGGTAGCGACTAAACGTTCGGGGTCGAAAGGCTTAACGATCCAGCCCGTGGCGCCGGCGTTCTTGCCTTCCATTTTCTTTTCTACGCTGCTTTCGGTGGTGAGCACTAAGATGGGCTTATAACGGTAGTCAGGAAGCTCCCTGAGGCGTTTGACAAGTGTAATGCCGTCCATATTCGGCATGTTAACGTCGGTAATAACAACGTCGGCAATGTACTCGCGCGCGACATCGAGTGCCTCCACACCGTCACACGCTAGTTTGGTTTCGAATCCGGCTTCAGTCAGGGTTTGGCTGACCATTTGTCGCATGGATTTCGAGTCGTCTACCGCCAGAATTTTTACCATTATTCCCCCCGTCTAGACGGTGCAGATGAAAAGCGCAGAACGTGTCACGGAAGCCTTGCACATTTCGGTTATTTCGACCGCACTTTTCTTCATAAAAGCATCCTGTTATTCCCGATTCAAGTTTATTTTAAGTCTTCGATGCTGTGGGGGTTTTGCTCCGTCTCGGTTCTAGCGGGGGCTCCGTTCCATTTAGTCATA
>CBFHHJ010000236.1:0-2039 GCA_965655505.1 Luminiphilus sp. | reverse complement strand
TTTCGCTAAAGCGGGCTTTACCGAGCGAGGCCCCGACGGCATTCTGATGAATGACAAGGGCGAAAAACTGGCATTCACCCTGTCGTCGGGTTACGAACGGTTTGCCGATATTCTGACGATTCTTAAGCAGGAGGCGGCTAAAGCGGGATTGGAACTCCGCGTGGAGATGCTTGATGCGACCGCCGCCTGGAAGAAAGTGCAGGAAAAGAAACACGAGCTACACTTTGTGGCTTTTGCCCGATTCCTCGAAGGGTATCCACGTTTTTGGGATCACTATCATTCAGACAATGCCTACGATAAGGCCTTTCTCGAGGACGGCTCGGTTAATCCAGACTGCAAGCTCAAGACCCAAACGAATAATTTGGAGTCCATGGCTGTTCCCGAGATGGACGTGCTCATTGATGCCTATCGAGCCTCGAGTGACCGGGATGAAATGATAGCGTTGGCGCATCAAATGCAGGAGCTGCACCACGAGTACGGCTCGTTTGTACCCGGGTTTTACAAGCCCGCACAGCGCGCGGCCAGTTGGCGTTGGGTGCGCTATCCCGATTACTACAATCATCGGTACGTTCAGATGAACGCGGCGAATGGGGAATGGTGGCTGTATTGGATTGACCCGGATATCAAGCGCGAGGTGCTCGAGGCCCGCAAGACGGGCGCTACCTTCCCGCCAATGATTAATACCTACGACCAGTGGAAGGAATAGGGCGTGTCTGATCAAGCACTGTTATCGGTCGATCAGTTAGTCACCGAGTTCGACACCGACGAGGGCACAGTCCGCGCCGTCGACGGTGTCAGTTTTGATGTGCCGGCGGGGAAAACCGTCGGTATTGTCGGGGAGTCGGGCTGCGGCAAGAGCGTTACCGCATTGTCGATAATGCGCCTGCTGCCGCAACCGATGGGTCGAATTGCCGGGGGCAGTATTAGCTTCCGCGGCAAGGATCTCGCGAACCTGAGCTTTCAGGAGATGGAGCGGGTACGCGGCAATGAAATCGGTATGGTTTTCCAAGAACCGATGACGGCGCTGAATCCGGTCCACACCGTGGGCAAGCAGCTCATCGAGGGACTTCGTCTTCACACGAGCCTCAGTAGCGAGGCCGCAATTAAAGAGGCGGTGGATATTCTTGACCGGGTTGGTATTCCCAGTCCCGATATTCGTATGGGGGAGTATCCTCACCAGTTGTCGGGGGGCATGCGCCAGCGTGTCGTGATCGCGATCGCACTGGCCTGTCGCCCCGCGCTACTGATTGCCGATGAGCCAACCACTGCCTTGGATGTCACCATTCAGGCGCAGATTCTGGAACTGATCAAAGATCTGCAAAACGAAATGGGTATGGCGGTGATGTTGATCACTCACGACCTTGGTGTCATTGCGGAGACCTGCGAGGACGTTGTTGTGATGTACGCAGGGAAAGTCGCCGAGAAGGGTAGCGTGTACGACATCTTCGATAGACCCGCGCACCCCTATACACAGGGGTTACTCCATTCCATTCCCCGCTTAGAGACCGAGCCCAAATCGCGTTTGAGTATTATCGAAGGTATGGTGCCCGGCCTTCGTGATTTACCGAAAGGCTGCCGCTTTGAAAACCGCTGCCCTCGCGCTGATGAGAGCTGCGCTATTGCGCCGCCGCCTCAGGAATCGGTTGCTGGTGAGCACAAGGTGAGCTGCTATAAATGGCAAACGTCATGAGCCCGTTATTAGAAGTCAACGACCTGCAGATGCACTTCCCTGTGCGACAGGGAGTGTTCAATCGTTCTACCCAGTTCAATCGGGCGGTTGATGGTGTGTCATTCCATATCAATCCCGGCGAGACCTTGGGTTTAGTGGGCGAGTCTGGCTGCGGTAAGTCTACCCTTGGCCGCTGCATTGTTCGGCTCTACGAGCCCACCGGTGGCACCGTCGCCTTTGAGGGGCGCGATATTACGCACCAGCGTTCGGGTGCCTTGCGGCCACTACGGCAGAACATTCAGATGATCTTCCAAGACCCCATGGAATCCCTCAACTCGCGCCATACAGTGGGAGAGATTCTGGAAGAACC
>CBFHHJ010000235.1:0-2045 GCA_965655505.1 Luminiphilus sp. | reverse complement strand
TGCCCACGACAATGTACGTGTGCGGCTGCTAGGTGACGAGGCGACGCCAGAGACTGCATTGCCCGCAATTACGCATAGAGATGGTATGACGCTATATTTTAATGATGACGCGTTAGCGATTGCAGCGCGACGCGGCCACACTGACGGTGACTCGACGGTACTGTTTGAGAAAGCCAACGTATTGCACACGGGCGATTTACTGTTTAACCAACTTTTTCCCTATATCGATGTCGATGGCGGCGGTAGCGTCAGTGATTACCTTACCCATCAGGCCGCACTGCTTGAGCTGATTGATGATCAGACGGTGGTCATACCGGGTCACGGACCTCTGGCGGACAAAGCATCCCTTGAAGCCATGCATACCATGATCAAAACAACCCTCGCGGCGGTTCAGGCTGCGGTGGAGGAAGGGGCGACTCTTGACGAGATTTTAGCTGAGGGTGTTGCACCGCAGTTCAAGCAATACGCTTGGTCATTTATATCCGAAGAGCGTTGGTTGAAAACTCTCTATGGCGCCGCAACGGCCATGCAGTAATCTCATCGATTTCGTGGAAGTTTCGTCTCACGCGCCCGCCTGTTAATCGGCGCTGCCCTCGAGTCGTCGAAGCCGTTGAATGAGGCTAGAGGTGTCCCATCGGTTACCGCCCATGTTCTGCACGTCGCCATAGAACTGATCGACAAGGGCGGTGACGGGCAGTGAAGCGCCAACGCTGTTGGCAGTGCGCAAGGCGATATCCAGGTCTTTGCGCATCCAGTCGACGGCGAAGCCAAAGTCGAATTCGCCCTTGAGCATGGTGCTGTGCCGATTCTCCATTTGCCAGCTCTGAGCCGCGCCTTTTGAAATTGCGGCGACGACCGCCTCGCCGTCCAAACCGGCTTTGTCAGCAAAGTGCAGCGCCTCGGATAGTCCTTGCAAGAGTCCCGCAATACAGATTTGGTTGACCATCTTGCAGAGCTGGCCTGACCCTGTAGGCCCCATTAGACGGGTTGTTGCGGCGTAGCTCGCCATAACCGGTTTGACGCATTCATAGGTCGTGCTTTCTCCCCCGAGCATGACGGTCAGCACGCCTTTTTCGGCCCCGGCTTGGCCACCGGATACCGGTGCGTCCAAAAAACCAACAGCCTTTGCGCTGCAGGCGTTGGCAAGCTCACGCGCAAGTTCTGCTGAGGCGGTGGTGTGGTCAACCAGAACAGTTCCTTCCGCCATGGCAGACAGGACGCCGTGTTCGCCATATACCACCGAGCGCACGTCATCATCGTTACCAACACAGAGACAGACTACGTCAGCACCCGCGGCGGCCCTCGCGGGCGTGTCCCCGTACTCGCCTGCATATTCTATGACCCATTGCTGGGCTTTCGATGCGGTTCGGTTGTAGACGCGGGTTTTGAAGCCCGCCGCGGCGAGGTGACCGGCCATCGGGTAGCCCATTGCCCCGAGGCCAATAAATGCGACCGTCACATTAGTGTTATCCATAGTGCTTTCCGTCCGGGATTTCTTGTCGTGAGTCGATGACCGAGTGTTGTCGCGTGCTTCCCCGTTTTCGAGAGTTTAGAGCAACCTAGTCCGATGATGAGTCACTCGGGTATGGCGTAGTTTCACAGTCACCGTTTGTCTCGAGACTGCTAACGGCGACACTACCGTAGCTTAAGTTTGATTGTTTAAATGTAGCATGATGAGGCTCGCTTAATATCAGGTCAGCCTATTGGACTCACTGTACCGAAGTAAGGTGTGGTGACTGTGCTGCTCGGTGGAGGGCAAGGACGTTGCGGTAAGTTGGCTTCTGTAGTGCGGTTGATCAGGTGCTTGTCGATCAAGCGATATTTAGGGCGCTAGTTAGGGGCGGGACAGCGCTGGGCCATGCAAACCACGTCGCGGTAAACGCTGTGAATCGGCTAAAGAAGACTATAGGATTGAAACAGCTCTGCTGATAAGCATGTAGCTTAGTGGCTGTACTGTAATCAGATCGACGTACGCGAGGCGGCAAGACTAAATGAACCGAGCGCAGATTGACGACCCGATTATGCCCCCCGAGGACGCGTCACAT
>CBFHHJ010000234.1:0-2067 GCA_965655505.1 Luminiphilus sp. | reverse complement strand
TCGGCCTCCTTGAGGGCAGCCACTGTCAGACGTCGCTCGTTGTCTGCGAGCAGTGCGCGCAAGTCGATGGGCCAGGCGGGAGACGACAAGGGGGAGCTTAGATCAGCAACTGATGCCCCAGCGACCGCGGGCGGTGTAACGTTCAGGTTAGTTTGTTCTAAGACTGTTAACGACCCGGTGGTGATTGACCGTGGTTCACTTGGGGTAATGCCATTCAAGCCGCCAAACGGATCAATGATGACATCACCAATAGGTTCTTCTGACTCACCCCAACGGAAAATGGATCGTTCAACCACGTTTTTGAGTTCTCGAACATTGCCGGGCCAATGGTGTCGGAGGAGTTCCTCTAAAGCGTCGTTGCTAAAGCCCGGGAATAACTGCCAACCAAGATCGGCGCACATGCGCACGCCAAAATGTTGAGTGAGTTCCTCGATGTCTTCCGGCCGCTCGCGAAGGGGAGGCAGGCGAACCACATCAAACGTGAGGCGATCAAGTAAGTCCCAACGAAACTCGCCGCGATTTGCCATGGCCGGTAAGTCCGCGTTAGTTGCTGCGATGATGCGCACATCGACGCTGATGGTTTTTTGCCCGCCAACCCGTTCGAACTCGCCGTATTCAATGAGGCGCAGCAGTTTTTCCTGCAGTCGGAGCGACATGGTGCCCAGTTCGTCAAGAAAAAGCGTGCCGCCGTCCGCCCGCTCGAACCGGCCGATATGTTGTTTGGTTGCCCCAGTAAAGGCGCCAGCTTCATGCCCAAACAACTCGCTCTCCAGCAGGGTTTCAGTGATCGCTCCGCAGTTCACTTTGATAAAAGCCCCCGACCAACGGGGCGAAAGAAAGTGAAGGCGTTCCCCTGCGAGTTCCTTTCCGGTGCCGCGCTCTCCGAGTACCAAGACGGGCTTATCGATGGTCGCGAGGGTTGAAAGATGGTCGAGTGCCGCCGCGAGAGCGGGTGACTGACCGATGATCGTCTGGGCTTGAGGTTTCATTGGTTTATCATACCTTTAAAGAGTTAAAAAAACCGATAAAAAGGTTAATAAAGCCAATATAAGGCCAGCGAGAACGATGGGTTATACCTAAGCAATTGATTCTATTGTTAAAAATTTTATTGGCACGCCTCTCGCTAAATACCTGATGTAGGCGCCGGAGTGGCCGGTTCGCCGAACTGGGAAAGGATTCCCAACCCACACTGCAACAGGAGCTACACAGCATGGACGCACTCGACGAACGATTTTTGGTTTACACGGTAATCCTCTTCATCTGCAGCGCATTGGGCGCTATGGCAGGTTTCAGCGCGGCGGCGGTAACGTTCGCAGTGTTAACCGCAGGTGTTGAACTGGCTTACTGGTTGGGCGGTGTGATGACAGCACCCGGCCACTCAGGCGCCTCTAGCTAATTACGGAGATTAAGATCATGGGTATTTTTTCAAGAATGTCAGACATCATTAACGCCAACATCAACTCACTACTCGACAGTGCTGAAGATCCGGAAAAAATGATCCGTCTGATCATCCAGGAAATGGAAGACACCCTAGTAGAGGTTCGCAGCTCATCTGCTCGAGTACTCGCTGACCGAAAAACCGCTGCCCGTCGCTATGCTCAGGTAGAGGAGGAAGTGGCCGGCTGGGAGGAGAAAGCAAAGCTGGCGATCTCCAAAGGTCGTGAAGACCTGGCGCGAGCGGCACTGCAGGAGAAGCGTGTCATTGAGGAAGAGCTCGCCGCGGTTGATGCAGAGCTCAAAGCTACCGATGACCACATTACTCATCTAAACGAGGAAGTGGGTCAGCTCCAGGCAAAGCTTACTGATGCCAAAGCGAAGCAAAAGGCCATGCTCATGCGCTCAAAGACGGTTCAGTCACGGATGGCTGTTAAGCGTCAGGTGCATCGGGGTGAGCTCGATGAAGCGTTCAACAAGTACGAGCGATTCGAACGCCGAATTGACAACCTGGAGGGTGAACTGGAAGCCATGGATATGGGCAGGGAAGGCCAAGGATTGGCCGACGAAATTGACTCCCTGTTTGAGGATGAGTGGCTATCTGACGAGCTCGATCGCTTGAAGAAGTCGATG
>CBFHHJ010000233.1:0-2070 GCA_965655505.1 Luminiphilus sp. | reverse complement strand
GACCAAATTCATGAAAAAGCGTGCGTACCTCATCGAGTGCTAACAGGGTCGGGGCACCTTTAGCGAAATTACAGTTATTGAGCACAATGGGCCTGACGGTGCCTTGCTCGGAAACCCGCTGGGGCCTCAACACACTCATCCACGCGCCACCGCGTTTTGATGCGCGCATAAAATAATCGGCAATAAAGACTCCAAGATGACTACCATCGGCATCAATGACCTCAAACACTTCAACGTCGGGTTGATACCGAGGTGCGTCTTCAATTGGCTGAAAGCGGATACCCCAGAGCTTACCGGCTACGTGGAAGGCGCCATCTCTGACACGGGATAGTTCAAAGTAAGGCTTTACTTGATCATCATCTAAATTGAATGCCTGTTTGCGCAGCTTCTCGGCGTAGAACATCCAATCCCAAGGTTCTATCGAGTCAGCGAGACCTTCGTTGTTCGCCAGCTCAGTAAGCTGCTGACGCTCTTGCTCAAGTCGACGTCGCGCGGCGGGCCAAAGCTGATCGAGGAGCTTACGCACCGCCCCCACGGTCCCCGCAATACGGTCCTCGAGGGCGAAATCCGCGTGGGTCTGATAACCCAATAGCTGCGCGCGCTCGCGTCTCAGCGCCACGATCCGCTTAACAATGGCCTTGTTATCCGCATCGTTATCGTTGTTGCCGGCATTGGTATAGGCGAGAAACAGCGACTTGCGCTGATCTCTGCGCTCAGAGAACTTCATAAATGCGGCAAAGGATGATCGGCTGATCGTGAAGGCATAGGAGTCCGAGTACCCACGAGCGCGCGCCTCTTCGGCAGCTGCCTGTTTCACCGGGCCGGGCAATCCAACCAACTCGTCGTCATTGCTCAGGACAAGCTGGTAATCATTAGTTTCGCGCAGCAAGTTTTGTCGAAACTGCGTTTTCAAACTCGCCAGTTCGCTATCGATGGCCGCGACGCGCTCACGCTGGTCGGCCGGCAGCGCCACGCCATTTTTTACAAAACGTCGGTGTAAGGTGGACAGCAGCAAGGACTCGTCCTCGTCTAGAGCACCTGACTCACCCATGACCGAATCAACGCGCGCAAACAGCGCCTCGTCTGAAAAAATGAGCGCATCATGCTCTGCAAGCCGAGTAGCAACTTGGCTCTCCAGCGCTTGCAGTGCATCGCTGGTATTTGAAGCCGTTAACGTTTGAAAGGTTCTGAGGACGTGTGTCAGCAACTGACCCGAACAGTCCAGCGCAAGCACTGTATTGGCGAAGCTAGCTGTCTCGGCACTGTCTTTAATTTGCCGAATTTCAGCCAGGTGTTGATCAAGTGCGCTATCGACAGCGTCTTCAAAGTGATCAGCGGACAGCTTAGAAAATTCGGGTATTCCAAAGGTGTTCCGGGGTGGCGAAAGCAACGGATTGCCTGCTGGCATTGTGTTTTCGTCTAGCAAGCTGTCTTCGGAAACGACTGTATTGTCTGCGGTGAGCTGATCCATTGCGGTGGTATCCCTTCGATTGAGGGGGCACCTTAACCAAATTCACCCGTCCGGGGCAGTGGGCGAGTCAGTCGGTCAGCAGTCTTTAACAATAAACTCGTCTTAACTGTAAAGCCGATTAAGGTTTGCAAAGTTGTCGGGGTTAAGGTCTCGCCCGTCGAGCCCCGCATAATCCACCCCGTAGCGATGAGCACGATATACATTATTCATTCGCCCGGCTCCCAACCGAGGGTTTTCCGAGAAGAACGGATTGATGTATTCCCACACGACTTTTTTATCCCTTGTCACCTCGAAAAACTGTCCTTTTGCGGTCTCGCAAATAAATACATTGCCGTTGGGGAGCACCCGAGCGCTGCCACCCATCACGGTGAAGAGCGAAAACGGCGGGTTGTCCGTGTATTCCCAGACCACTTCCTTGGTTTTGGCGTCAATTTCAATGACTCGGGAAAAATCGATGCCGCGTCTGTGCAAGCCGTTATCAAAAATCGTGATAGTTTTCTCACTCGAGTAATTGACGTCATGCTGGTGAGAAGTGACCCCATTCCAGCGCCACCGCAACTTCCCGCTGCGCGGATTTACCTGAACGATCGTGCTGGTGT
>CBFHHJ010000232.1:0-2081 GCA_965655505.1 Luminiphilus sp. | reverse complement strand
CGTCACGAGCTCGAACAGCGCCTTGCAAGTGGCGAGCAGACCTTGAGTGACCGTAATGCGCTATTGCGTCAGGAAGTTCGGAGGCGGTCTGAAGCGGAAACGCGGCTGCGCGACTCTTTTAAAAGTAAAGCGGACTTTATGGCGGCGACCAGCCACGACCTCTTGCAGCCCATCAATGCGGCGCGGCTGTTCGCCACCTCCCTAAAGCATCGTTATTTGGCTTCTCCTGCTACCGACGGCAACAGTGATTCCCCGTCGGACTCCAGTTGGCAACAACTCGACACTGCCCTCGAGCGGTCTCAGCAAATGATCACTGAGCTTCGGGAGATGGCGAGTCTGGATAGCGGGCGACAACAAGTCTCGATTGAGTCTATCCCGCTCAAGCCAATGATAGGGTCCCTTGTCACGCAGTTTGTTGAGCCTGCCCGTCAAAAAGGAATCCGCTTGGTGGGAGTCGATAGTAGTCTGTGGGTGAACAGCGATGCCATCGTGCTGCGAAGGCTTCTAGAAAATCTCCTCGCCAACGCCGTGAAGTACACGCAGGAGGGCGGCGTCGTGCTGGGGGTACGTCGTCTTCACAACGCGGTGCGAATTCAAGTTTGTGATACCGGTCCCGGCCTCACTGACACTGAACAAGGGCGGATATTCAACGAGTTTGAGCGCTTGGATCGCGTATCGGGTTCTGGGGCAGACGGATTGGGTTTAGGGCTTGCGTTGGTCACCCGGTACGCTGGCCTGATTGGTGGCTCAGTGAGCGTTTCTTCGGTGCCAGGCAGGGGTTCAATATTTTCTGTTGATTTACCCCGAGGAACGGTCGGGGGTGTCTCGGCGGCAGTAGAGTCAACCCCCATGACCGGCGTCCAGGCGGGCTTATCAGGCCGGGTTGTGTTGTTGGATAACGACCCGTCGTTGCTGGCGGGCGTTACTCAATTGCTGGAAGATTTTGGCTTGTCAGTAACCCCCGTCTCGACGTCTGGGGAAGCCATTGCTGCGCTTAATGTCGAGCACCAACCAGACTTGCTTATCGCTGATAATCACCTGGATAACGGTGAAAATGGTTTGGAGACAGCTCGGCAGGCGCGATCGCAGGGGTTTAGTGCACCAGTGCTGATAGTCAGTGCTGATGATAGTCCAGACCTGCGTGATGACGTGCGCACCGCGGGATTCCGCTTTTTACCTAAGCCCATCGAGCCCCAGCGTTTGAGAGCATTGCTTGACGCACTTTTGTGACGAATGTTCAGGAATCTAGCGGTGAGACGTGGTCTTCATTGGTGTCGGGGTTCAGCCGATTCAAAACGAGCACTGCCTGAGTCCTCGAGTGAACGCCAAGCTTTCGAAATATCTCAGTCAAATGGGCTTTGATCGTTGCCTCTTTAACGCCCAATTCCCAGGCAATTTGTTTGTTCAGCTGACCCTCAACCAACATCGACACCACCCGTAATTGTTGTGCCGTCATAGAGGCGACCGCTTCGGCAGCATCAAGGGCTGCTAGCGATTCACCCTGGCTGGCGACTTTAAGATTGGGGTGCAGTCCTCGCTCACCGGCGATGACTTGTTCTACTGTAACGTTGATTGTGTCTGCATCGGTGGACTTGCTCAGGAATGCGGCGGCGCCATGATCGAGCGTCCGTCGCACGGTGTCGGGGTGTGTGTTGGCGGAGACGACAATGATGGGGAGGCTACGGCGTTGGCCCTTCACCCAGCTCAGCACCGAGAACCCGACTGCACCGGGCATGTGCAAATCCAGCATGAGCAGCTCGAGGGGTACCGAGCCCGAAATCAACTTTTGTAGATCAGTGACGCTTGTTACCCGTGTCACGTTCCGCGCACTGCCGCCCCCAGTGATAACACCCTCCAATGCCTGCCCAAACAACGGGTGATCATCCGCAATACAGATATGAGTTGCCATGATTGTTGCTATTCCGTTTGGCACCAATGTTTTTGATTTTTTCTAAGTAATGGTGATTAAGCGGTTAGACCGAACATACGCTTCAAACTGACTATGAGCTCGAAGGTTCGGCCTTAGACTTTAGTCGAAATTAGCGCCTGACTTGACCAAAGTCTAGTGTGCCAGCTGATTT
>CBFHHJ010000231.1:0-2092 GCA_965655505.1 Luminiphilus sp. | reverse complement strand
GTAAGAAAAAATCTAAACCGCCGCGTCAAAAAATCGCCGGCAGCAGGTCATTTTAACGGCTACCTGCCCGGGAGATTAAGCCGACTGCACCGCCCAACAGAAAGCCCGCAATCAAGCCGCCAAGGTGCGCACCATTGGCAATCGCGCCAACCCCGATAAACTCAAGCGCGCCGGTCAAACCGACCACCAGCCAGATCAGCATAAAGCCCAGGATCGCCGGGGGAAGCGGCAGCAACCAACCAGGGCGCAGCAAGTTTGCTCCAGTAATAAAGCCTAAAAACGCATAGACAACTCCTGACATTCCGCCAAACACCGACGGACCCGACCAGAAGTACTGCACGCTGTTACTGAAAATAGCCGAGACGACATACAGTCCGAACAGGTTAATTGACCCCAAACGGCTCTCGATTCGCTGACCGAATTCCCAAATCCAAAGGCAGTTAAATACTAAGTGCATCCAACTAAAGTGTAATAACGTCGGCGTGACAAAACGCCACCAATCATTCCCTGGCTCGTAAAAACGCGTGCCAAGCGGTGTCACTTCGAAGGGCACAAAGTTTAACAGGGGCAACAGGCTAATGATTCTGAACTGATAGAAAAACAGAAACACCAGCACAGCAGCGAGGACCAGGCCGAAAGCGACCGGCGCTTTGCGAATACTATTTGGCAAGGGTATCGGACCAGCGCAGCTTATCGCGGCAACTCGCGTAAAAACTGTATCCGGGCGGATGCAGGAGCGTTAGGCGTTCGGCCTTCTTGCGCACGATGACCGCATCCCCGGGGAGCGCTGTGAGGGATACCTGGCCGTCGCAAGTCACTGGCGGATGAATCTGATTACGCGACACAACGTCGATGCGTATTTCAGAGTCACCATGAACGACGATGGGTCGACTGGTTAATGAGTGTGGAAACATCGGCACCAAGACCATAGCATCGAGCGCCGGATTCATAATGGGACCGCCTCCCGACATGGAATACGCCGTCGAACCCGTGGGTGTGGCAAGAATCAAACCGTCGGAATTGAGTCGATACACAAACTCACCATCGATGGTCAGTTCAAATTCGATCATCTGGGCGGATGTGCCCGAGTTGACGACCACGTCATTGAGCGCCTCCGCCTCACCAATCACCGCATCACCGCGCACTACCTGCACGTCCATCAGGAAACGTGAATCGCGACTGTAATCGCCATTGAGCACAGCATTGACCTGAGTAGCCAACTCATCCGGGCTGACGTCGGTGAGAAAACCCAGCCGCCCCCGATTGATGCCGATCACCGGCGTGTTGTGTCGCACCAGTGTTCGGGCAGCGCTGAGCAGCGAGCCGTCCCCGCCAATGACAATCGCAAGGTCAACCATCTCGCCGATCACATCGCGGGGCTTCATCGCACGCTTTTCAAAATGAGCGAGGGTTGCCAATCGATCTTCGATGGTGACATCCACCCCTCTTTGATCGAGTAACGCAAGTAGGTCGGCAACGACCTGAGACACCCCGGGGTGCTCGCGGCGCCCTAGCAGTCCCACTCTCTGAAATTCACTGGTCATAGTGCTGTTTCACTCTTTGATGTCTGCTTTCATGACTCAGAGGCCCCGATTCGATACTTCACCATTTCCCGCCGAATACAGTGAGCTAACTCAAACGCCGGTAATTCACCCCGCGCCGCTTCCATCGCTGCCTGCGCCAAAGCCGTCCAACGCTTGGGGTCTGACATCAGACGGCTGATCGCCAACACCATCGTTTCGCGGTTTTCCGCTGCAACAATACCGGACTTGAGCCGATAAAGGGCACGATTCAACGCGTCTCGCGTGGTCACCGTTGGAATACCGCGGGCCATGGCGTTTATCAACTTGGCATCCACATGATCTTCAAACATCAAAGGCTCGATGACCAATCGACACTTGAGGTTCAACAGTTCTCGATCATCGCTACCCCAATGAAGGTGCACTGAGTCAAAACTCGCTACACGCTCCCGTAAGCTTTCTGATGGCGACTTGCCGATGATGTGGAACTCAACGTCGGGTAAGGTCTGCGCAGCAAAGCTCCAAATGTTATCGAGGAACCAATTGAGACTGGCGATGTTCTTTGCATCTGA
>CBFHHJ010000230.1:0-2105 GCA_965655505.1 Luminiphilus sp. | reverse complement strand
CAGTCAACACCGAGTCAACTGGCCCTACAATTGGAATATCCACCGGAACGATCTTGGCAATCGAGGCGGGATCAACATCGATATGAATAATTTTCGCGCCCGGGCAGAACTTATCCACCGTGTTGGTCACGCGATCATCAAAACGTGCGCCGACAGCTAGAATCACGTCACTGTGGTGCATAGCCATATTGGCTTCGTAGAAGCCGTGCATGCCCAGCATGCCGAGGAACTGACGATCTGAGCCGGGATACGCCCCAAGACCCATCAAGGTGTTGGTCACGGGATAATTGAGCTGCCGCGCGAGCTTGGTCAGTAACTCGCAGCCCTCGCCCTGAATCACGCCCCCGCCCGCATAGATGACAGGGCGCTTGGCGCTTAACAGCAGACGCGCCGCTTTCCGAATCTGCCCGGTATGGCCTTTTTGCGAGGGCTGATACGAGCGCAGACTGACAGTCTCTGGATACAGGTACTCGTATTTATGTTCGGGATGCGTGAGATCCTTTGGAATATCTATCACGACGGGACCGGGGCGGCCGCTAGTCGCAATATAAAATGCTTTCTTAATAATGCTGGGAATGTCCTCGGTACGCTGCACCATGAAGCTGTGCTTCACGATGGGGCGAGAAATCCCGACCATGTCGGTTTCCTGGAAGGCATCTTCACCAATGAGGTGGCTCTGCACCTGACCGGCCAATACCACCATGGGAATGGAATCCATGTACGCCGTAGCAATACCCGTAATCGCGTTGGTGGCGCCTGGCCCCGAGGTCACCAGCACCACACCGGGCTTACCGGTTGCGCGGGCATAGCCGTCGGCGGCGTGGGTCGCAGCCTGCTCGTGACGCACAAGAATGTGAGGTACTGCATCGGCCTTGAATAAGGCATCGTAGATGTGGAGCGCTGCTCCACCGGGGTAGCCGAAAACGTATTCAACGCCTTCGTCTTCTAGGGCGCGAACAATCATTTCGCCGCCAGATAACTTTTCCATAACGCGTTCCCATCCGGGTTGTGTGATCATCAACTTGGCGGGAAGGAAGCTGTCGAACAGAACTATTCGAGGGGTCTCACCCTACCGCCGCTTGGTGTCGCACGAACCACTGGCCGGATCGATCCGGTCTACCATAGCCGGCACATCGATCACGAAACCCGTGTATCGGTGACCCTGCGAGGTAGCGCAGTGTCGAGCCCGATGTACGCTTGGCGTACATACCGGAACCCGCAAACAGCCTACACAACTATCCCGTCGTGAAGGTGGGTCAGAGGACGAGGGTACTCGCCAATAACCGTTGCCGTTCGCGTGACGGCGCAATTCTGGGTTGGCGGGTGGTGTAAAGTCAAGAAATGTCCAGTATTTGTTAGCAATGATGTTGCCCCCGTCGCAAGTTGGGGCTAGTTTTGAGCTTTATTAGCCCTTCATGCACGGTTTTTCTCAGGAGCGGATTGCCATACTTACCCATCGGATTCGCAAGCTAAGCAACGCGGGCATAAAAGTGATTGCGCTCGTCTTACTCAGCGCGAGCTGCGCGCTCGTGTCCTCGACAACTAGCGCAGGCATCGCGTATCGCTGGACGGACGCCCAAGGTAATGCGGTGATGAGCAACGACAGGTAGAGCTCGCTGCTGAAAAGAGGCGGGAATCAGAGTATTGTCACAGAAAGTGGCGTTTCGTCTAACAGGGTCAGAATAAACCCAACAACATACAGGACCACAACACGTGGTTACGACAAGGAACTTTATCGGGAGGGACGTCATATGTATGCCCCAAATGCGAGACTCACCAACACGATAGTCCTCACAAAAGCGCAAATAAAAGCCCAAGCAAATCGCGGCTTCACCCTACTTGAACTTATGATTGTTGTGGCAATCATTGCCATACTCGGAGCAGTGGCATATCCCGCCTATCAGGACTCGGTCAAATCCGCTCGCAGAGCCGACGCGCGAAGCTCACTGATGTCGGCGCAGTTGGCGCAGGAAAAGTATCGAGGCAATAACCTTAGCTACGGCGCAACGGCTGACATTGGCATTCCAACCACGTCCGAGGGCGGGTACTACACGATTGCAGTTGCGAGCAACTCTGGTCTGGCCTACGTTGTCACCGCGACACCT
>CBFHHJ010000229.1:0-2130 GCA_965655505.1 Luminiphilus sp. | reverse complement strand
AAACCGGCGACTTCGCCGAAGGGATGTATGTGCGCAATCCAATTGGTTCACGACATACGCCGCAATCGAAACCCGGCGGCACAATATTGGTCAAATTACGGCAATTCGAGCCCGCCGATCAGGCGTTTGTGCGCATTGATACGCGCACCACCGACTGGCAGCGGAGCGGCCAACCCGGCGTCAAAATCATGCCGTTGCATCACTTTGGCTCTGAGCAGGTGACACTGCTAAACCTCGAAGCCGGAAGCACGTTTGTCGAGGGCACTAATGATGGCGGGAATGAATTATTCATTCTCGCGGGCAGTCTCAGTGACCCTCACGGCAGTTATCAGGTCGGCACGTGGATGCGAAACCCTCCTGGCTCCGACACACACATCAAAAGCGAAGAAGGGTGCACCGTGTTTAGAAAATCAGGGCACCTTTCCTAAGCCAGCGGACAAACCAGGCATCAACAGCGGAAAGCAGAAAAGCCTTCAGAAAGATTGAAGCGCGAAACCAGGGTCTAGCGCGCAAACACCAAACGTGGAAGGTTTCACTCTACGGAACGAACTAATCGCGCAATTCGAAATTCCAGGCTTTTAAGCGCTGAGTTCACGCCTCACCGTCGCCCAGATCAGCCTCGCGGATCGCTTCGGCGAAAGCCTTCAAATAGATAATCATCGACCAGAGGGTGAGTACCACCGCGAGCAGCAACGTGCTGGCGGCCAACCAGTACCACAGTGGCGACGCGGTTTCTGGCAGTAGCAACAACAGCAGCGTGATAGAGATCATCTGTAAGGCGGTTTTGATCTTGGCGATATTGCTGACTTTAATGGCAGCACGCCGGCCGATTTGGGCCATCCATTCCCGCAATGCGCTGACCACAATCTCGCGTCCAATGACCACAGAAGCCGATAGCGTGATCAACACATCGTCGAAGCGAGCGACTAAAAGCACTAGAGCAGTTGCGACAATGAGCTTATCCGCTACCGGATCGAGGAATGCACCAAACGCAGTCATCTGCCCCGTCTTGCGTGCCAACCAACCATCAAGCCAGTCTGTCAGCGCCGCCAACGTAAATACCGCTGCCGCACCGGTCGTCGCCCAGGGATCACCCATAAAAAACAACAGCACGAGCAGCGGGATCGCCGCCACACGCAGCAGTGTCAGAATGTTGGGTAAATTTAGCGGCACAATGCCCTCAATCAGTTTGCCAAGCGGCCAGTGTCGCACAAGCCTGTTAGGTATTGATCACTCATTGACACTATGTAGGTGATCATAAATGGTCTGCGCCAGTGTCGCACTGACACCGTCAACCTTTTGCAGTTCTTCGATACTGGCCCCAGAAACACCGCTCGCGCTACCGAAGTGCCGCAAGAGCTCTCTACGCCGCTTCGCACCCACGCCGGGAATGCCTTCCAATGTTGATGTGTTGCGCGCTTTTGCTCGCCGCGCTCTGTGGCCGGTAATGGCGAACCGATGGGCCTCATCGCGTATTTGCTGGATCAAATGCAGCGCGGGGTTGTCCCCTCTCAACTGACGCTCGCGCCCGGTCTCCCCTTCCACCAGCGTCTCAAAACCCGCTTTGCGCGTGGTGCCTTTAGCCACGCCAATGACGCGCACAGTCGTAATATCCAGCATAGACAGCACGTCCATCGCCTGCGTGACCTGTCCCTTGCCACCATCAATCAGTAATACATCCGGCAACTCACCCTCACCCGCAGCGAGTTTTTTATAGCGGCGCTCAAGGGCCTGTTGCATCGCAGCATAGTCATCGCCAGCGGCGATTCCATTGATGTTGAACTTCCGATAGTCCGCCTTGCGCGGGCCCATCGCATCAAACACCACGCAGGATGCTACAGTTGCCTCGCCTGAGCTGTGACTGATGTCAAAACACTCCATACGCCGGGGATGCGACTCAAGATCCAGTTCTCGACGCAAGGATTCCAATCGCCCGGCCATGGTTTGCTTGCCGCTGAGGTGTGAAACAAGATTGGTTTCCGCAGTTTGCTGCGCCAGCTGTAACCAACGCGCCCGACTCTCCCTGACACGATGGCGTAGCTTCACCCGCCGCCCCGATTGAATTGACAGTGCCTCAGCGATCAGCTCTGCCGCTTCAATCTCCTGATTAACAACGAGTTCGCCGGGGAG
>CBFHHJ010000228.1:0-2147 GCA_965655505.1 Luminiphilus sp. | reverse complement strand
CTAAGCATCAGACCGGCCTGCGCTCCGGTGTGCGAGCCGCTTGGCAGGCCAGTGTATTAACCGCCAGCGTTGCTCTACTGACTTGGACGACACTAATTTGGACGACACTAGCCTGGGCAACGAGTGCATCAGCTGAGGTGCGCCTTGAAGGGTTCTGGGTGCGCGCCATGCCACCGGGCCAGGCCATGACCGCGGCATATGGACAGGTGATCAACACCAGTGACGCGACGGTGACCCTGGAAGGTGCAAGCACCAGTTTTGCGAGCCGGGCCGAAATCCATGAATCTCAGCAAATGTACGGCCGTTTCCAGATGGTAAAGCGGGAGAGCATCGCGATACCTGCGGGTGAGACCCTCTCCTTAGCCCCTGGCGGCATACACGTCATGATCATGGGGGTCAGTGAAATGCCGGCCGCTGGCAGCCAGGTCTCCGTGTGCCTTCAGATCGATGGCACTGAGGCATGTGTCGCAGCGGATGTGTTGCGCAATGGCCCCAACCCAACGCATGATGAACATTCACACCACGGTGCGCATTGAGCGCGTACCGCTTAAATACGTCGATAATGCATTGATAGCGTATCGATAAAGTCAGGAGTCAGGGATGTCACCGCTTACCGGTATTAAAGATTTTTTCAGCCAGCTAAAGGATTCGCTGCTGCTTACTGGCATCGGCAACGAGGACTCCAATTGGGGTCGCTGGTTTGGTGGGCTATTCGGGCTTTACGTACTCATCATGATTGGTCTCGGCATCTATTGGAGTATCGCGCCTGACGGCATTGATGTTCGCGCAAACACCGAGGCGTATTCGGCGCAACACGGTCAGGAAGTGGTGACCGGTGCGGCCACCACCGCGTCTCTGCTGGCTGTCATCGACACGTTGTTGGATAAAGACGGCGGATACATCCACAACGACATTTTCCCACCCGGGGTGTTCATGGATAACATGCCCAACTGGGAGTACGGCGCCCTCGTACAGTCCCGGGATCTCGCACGGGCATTGCGTGAGGTGCTCAGTCGCTCGCAGTCCCAGTCAAAAGAAGATGTTGATCTGACCCTTGCTGAACCCCGCATCAACTTCCAGTCAGACAGCTGGGCACTGCCTGCCTCCGAGGGTGAGTACCGAGATGCCCATCGCTATTTAACCGCCTACTTCAAACGTTTGCCGCAACGGGGCGAGAAGGGATCACAGTTTTATGCCCGCGCCGACAATCTGCGCTTCTGGTTGAGCATGGTTGAAAAACGCCTCGGCAGCCTTTCCCAGCGGCTGTCAGCGAGTGTGGGTCAGCGACGCCTTAACACCGATTTGGCCGGTGACCCATCAGCAGCGGTATCCACGAGCGAGCCAGGGGAAATGATCAGCAAGACACCTTGGACCGAGATTGACGATGTTTTTTATGAGAGTCGCGGCGCTTGCTGGGCACTGATCCAGTTTCTCAAAGCCGCTGAAATCGATTTTGCCGACGTACTGGCCAAGAAAAACGCCAGAGTTAGCCTGCAGCAGATCATTCGCGAACTGGAAGCCACTCAGGCGTCGGTTTGGAGCCCGATCATCTTAAATGGCTCTGGCTTTGGACTCTGGGCCAATCATTCGCTGGTGATGGCCAACTACATTTCCCGAGCCAATGCAGCGCTGATTGATTTGCATGAGTTGCTGGCGCAGGGTTAAAGGGTAAAGGCTAACGGCTAAACGCCGAGGTCAGCTTCGATTTCCTGCAAGCAACACCCAGCCTTCAAGGTCATTGGCCTTTTCCAAGGCAACCTCGTCTCGATAATGCTCAATGAGACTATCCGCCTGATCGGCAAGTAGGCCTGCCAAAATCAAACGGCCACCCGGCTTGAGAAGCGCCAACAGCTGTGGCGCCAAATCGGCGAGTGGCCCAGCTAGGATGTTAGCAACCACAATATCTGCGGATGCGCCCCAGCGGGTGATTTCGGCGTCATCGGGCATCACAACGGTAAACGCATCAGATTCAACGTGATTGCGCTCGGCATTCTGATGGCTAGCAGTAATTGCCTGAGGGTCGTTATCGACACCCAACGCCCTGATTGCCCCGAGCTTCAGTGCGGCGATGGCAAGAATCCCTGTCCCACAGCCAAAATCGACAACGGTCATACCCGGCGCGATCGCCGCATCGAGCTCACCCAGGC
>CBFHHJ010000227.1:0-2155 GCA_965655505.1 Luminiphilus sp. | reverse complement strand
CACCAATGGATTCACGTGGATTCTGAAAAAGCCGCTGCCGGCCCTTTTGGTACCACTATCGCCCACGGCTATTTAACCCTCTCTTTGGCGAATTGTTTTCTGCCCGACTTACTCACCGTTAACAACGTCTCCATGGGCGTCAATTACGGCGCTGAAAAAGTACGCTTCCCCTCACCCGTGCCCGTCAACTCAGACGTTGTGGCAACAGGCGAGATCATCAGCGCCGAGAAAAACAAAGGCGGTATCAAGGTCATCGTGCGCATTACGATCTCGGTCGTCGGTGCCGATCGGCCCGCATGCATCGTCGACACCATCAGCATTTTCTATCCCTAACGGAAGCTAGAAGCCCGGACCACGGAGTCGCCTAAAGCTTGAAAACGCTGCGGGCATTTTCCGCGAGAAACTTGGGCCAGACTTCATCACGGAACGGTACATTTGGCATATCACCAAATATGCGTTCGAGGGACAGTCCCATCGGGAAATAGCCCGCGTACATCACTTTGTCGGCACCGCGAGTATTTGCAAAATTGATGATGTTCTCGGGGTAGTGCTTGGGCGCAAATGCACTGGTCATGTAATAGAGGTTCGGGTACTTCAGCATTAGCTTCCAGGCAAGGTCAGTCCAAGGCTCACCCCCGTGACGCATCACTACTTTCAACTCAGGAAAGAACCAGCAAATTTCGTCCAGATGCTCGACTTTTTGAGGCTCCATCGGGATACGTGGACCGGGCACCCCCACGCAAGGGCAGAACGGAATATCGAGATCGATACAGGTCACGAACACCGGATACCACTTTTTATCCGCAAGTGAGACCTGGGGGCAAAGGCCCGAAGGAAACGCCGTCACAGCCTTCAGATCGTAAGTGTCCTTGAGCCGGCGGATCTTACGAACCTCATCCATGCCGCGATTGGGGTTGGCGTCATAGCAAGCGATGAAGCGGTCAGGATGTTGTAACACCGCGGCATTTTGCGTCTCGTACTGGTCCTCATCGACGCCGATCATGGCTTTCTCGATATTGAACTCGTCCATTTTTGCCAAGGTATACGCGATGTAGTCGTCCTGCTTTCCAACGCGCGGCAAGTCTTTGAACATGTATTGCGCTGGCATCTGGAACATCTGACGACTTTGCTCATCCATCAGCAAAGGCTTAATAAAGTCGTAAAAGTTAGAGGTGTCGTTATTGGGCACAGCCATCATCAGGTCAATGACTGGCACGTCAGCAGGCATCGTCATGACGCAGTCTCGCTAGTGGGTGATTGCACAGCATCGAGGGTAGGATAATCCGTATAACCCGCGGCACCACCGCCAGCATAGATCGTCTTGCTATCGAGCTTATTGAGTGGTGCGTTGCATGAGAATCGCTGCACCAAGTCTGGGTTAGCGATATACGCACGACCAAACGACACCGCGTCTACTTGCTTGTTCGCGATCGTTTGCTCGGCCTCATCCGCATCAAAACCATCACTGCCAATGAGCGTGCCCGAGTAGTGGGCTCGCGTGAGTGCAAGGCTATCGATGCCGCTTTGTGGCATCCGTATCGCATGCACCCAGGCAAGTGACAAGTCATCGGCCATAGCCAACAGCGCCGAGTACGTCGCCTCGGGCGTGTCATCGTGATGATCGTTATAAGGGTTTCCGGGAGAAATTCGCAAGCCCACACGACCGCAACCAATTTCAGCAACAATCGCATCGAGGACCTCTTTGATGAACCTCAATCGATTCTCGATACTGCCACCGTACTCATCGGTACGCTGATTGCTGCCGCTGGCCAAAAATTGCGCCGGCAGATAGCCAGAGGCGCAATGCAACTCCACCGCATCGAAGCCCGCCTCAATACAGCGTCTTGTCGCGGCAGCGTAATCCGCAACGACTGCCTTGATATCCGCATGGGTCATCTCACGGGGCACGGGCATTGACTGCATCCCCGCCGCCGTAAAGATCTCGGCGTTCGCGGCAATTGGAGACGGAGCGATAAATTCAGTGCCTGCGGCCTTGTTATCGACGTGGCCAACCCGTCCACAATGCATTAACTGGCAGGCAATGAGTCCACCTTCCGCATGGACAGCGTCAGTCACCTGTTTCCATGCGGCGACCTGCTCGTCATTATAAATACCCGGCGTTTTGTTGTAGCCCTTGCCATCAATCGAGGGATGC
>CBFHHJ010000226.1:0-2162 GCA_965655505.1 Luminiphilus sp. | reverse complement strand
CTGCAGCCCTTGCGCTGATATGGCTCGGTATTCGTCGCGCAGTACTTCTCGTGGGTATCGGGGCTATCGCTGGTCTTGCCCTCTGGGGACACTCGGAGTGGTATTACTGGGCTGCGCTCTACGGTAACTCACTGCTACTGGTATTCACTATCCATTTTGCAACGCGCCAAGCGCCATGGACGGGCACCAAAGTCATGGGGCTGGCGTACTGGGTATTCATTGGGACACCGCTCACTTTTCTTGTTTTCTGGGTCCAGTTTAATGACGCTGACTATGCCGTTGTCGCAACGGGACAGCGATTATTTGGCGGAATCGCAGCCATCACACTGTCGGTGGCGATTCATTTCCTAGTACTACTCGCCCAGCACCGGCTATCAACCGGCTTTTTTGGAAGGCGCGCGCCCTTCACCGTGCGAATGCGTGATGTCGCAGGTTCAGCAGCGGTCATTGCCACATCCATACCCCTTCTGCTCTCTTTGTGGGCCTACGCAAACCATGAACTTGAATCCAGAATTGCGGCACTGTTCGCGACTTCCGATGCACGCTTTGAGACGCTGGCTCAGACCGCATCTGCGAACCTTGCCAAGCAACGCTCGATTTTCAACCGACTTGCAGGAATCACCTCGCAAATTCAAACACTAGGGCGTGAAGAGGATTCAAGTGAATTCGAAAAGAACGTGTTCGAAGCGCTCAACATTACTGGGGCGCTAGGGCTCGTAGTAAAAGATAGCGAAGACACGGCTCCCTACATCAGCGACAACGTACTGAATTTAATGAGAGCGAACGAAGGTCTGACCGGGGTGCTAGCAGCGGGACAGTCATCCTCCGCCGTGCAGCTCAGTGAAGACCCCAATGGGCCAACCGCGTTAATCATCAGCAAAGCGTTCCCGCAACTGGTGGTTGTTTTCGACAGCTCCCTCGCCCTTTGGGAATCCCTGTACCGAGCGGACATGCTAGAGCTCATGGGGAGTGCGGCGACAGGGGGCATCATTGATCGGGTAAGCCACTATCACGGCCCGTCTAGCCATGAGCTGTACGGTATTGCCGAAGAGTCCCGCATCATTCGCGAAGAATACGACTACGCGATTTGGATTCCGCCAGCCAGAGCGAGTCATGAAAACGCCAAGTTCAGTTACTTTTTGGCGTTAAAGAATAGCTAAATCACTTTTCAAGCGAGTGATGAACTCATCAATAGCTTTGATCCCGAGCTGTATGACGTTGACTGCTTCCGTTACACCTTAGATTTCTGGTCATATATTGACGATGCGCTTCAATCAATTTCATTGCTGATCCTTGTTGGAGCTGCCTTACTGCTCTTAATGACGGGCCTGATTGAGTTCACGGTCGCAAAGTTTTCGGCGCCGTTTGTTCAATTGACTGACGCCATGGACCACTTTGCTCAATCGTCTTCGTCGACCAATCGCGCGAGCTATTCGTTTGATCTAGACGGCGCGACCAATCTTTTTCGACGCCTGGCGACTGGCTTTAACGATATGGAAAAAGAAGTTAACGCAGGGACTGCCCGAATGCAGGCGCTGAACTTGAGCTACGAGGCGCTGCTAACACAGGCTAAGCTAGCCTTTATCGCAAAGGATAAAAACGGCGTCACGGTATTTTCCAATCCGGCGGCGCCCCCCCTGCTAACCATCCCAAACCATTGGGTGGCAACCGCCGACAGACTTTTAGAGAGCAGTGATGTGGCGCCTCTAACGCTGCAGCATCGTGGCCAGACAATGGACCTACTGATCGCTCGAGCGCCGCGCATTAATCTCGCCGGCGAAGATGACGGCCGATGGCTCATCATCTCTGATGTCAGCGCCCTCAAAGCAACCGAAAGAAAGCTACTGGAAGCGCAGCGGCTCAGCATTCTGGGGCAACTCACGACGAACATGGCCCACGAAATCAATCAGCCACTGCAAGCCATGACCCTCGGCGTCGCCAACCTACGGCGGCTTTTGAAAGAACCGCTCGCGGATAACCCCAAGGCCGCCGAGAAGCTCAATGTGTTTGACCAGCAACTGCACAAAATAGCCGGGCTGATTAAATTCATGAAAAATCATGGGGGC
This sequence comes from Luminiphilus sp., assembly GCA_965655505.1. Lineage (GTDB taxonomy): Bacteria > Pseudomonadota > Gammaproteobacteria > Pseudomonadales > Halieaceae > Luminiphilus. The sequence goes on along the minus strand of CBFHHJ010000226.1, from coordinate 96 downwards.
CAAGGCTCAACCCGCTGGGTTCAATTTAACCCGGTGACGGTGACTAGCGGCGTAATCGATGACCATGACAGTGACGAGACTGGCAACCTGCAGGTG
>CBFHHJ010000225.1:0-2176 GCA_965655505.1 Luminiphilus sp. | reverse complement strand
AGTTTTCGACGGTTTTGGGGGCCTTTTCGCCATCGAGTTCCAAGGTCATGGTGCCGTACGTGGTTTTGATTTGGACGCGCGTTGTCGCCATTGGGAAATCCTGTGTCGTTGGTGTGGGAAATTGGGGCTGAATGCTACAGGTTTTGACCCCGAGACGCGATGCTGTTTGGTGGAATTCACAACTTAGGCACGCAAGCTCTGACAGGAGTCCATCCCCCTTGATATATTACGCGCTTCGCCCGTGAGAACTCCCCATGACAACCGTAACCCGCAGTAATTTCCTCAAAACCCAGATTCAGACGGATCTGGATAGCACCGTCGTCGAGGCCGTTGTCACTCGGTTTCCGCCGGAACCCAATGGCTATCTGCACATAGGGCATGCGAAATCGATTACGGTCAATTTCGGTTTGGCGGGCGAGTTTGGTGGGCATTGTCACCTGCGCTTTGACGACACCAATCCCGAAAAAGAGAGCCAAGAGTTCATTGATTCCATTCAGGAGGATGTTAAGTGGCTGGGTTACGCCTGGCACGGAGAGGTCCGCTATGCTTCAAGCTATTTTGATCAGTTATATGAATGGGCGTTGCACCTCATAGACCAGGGGCTCGCCTATGTCTGCGACCTGTCGGCAGAGGAGGCCCGCGAATACCGTGGGTCGCTGACTGAACCCGGGCGCGACAGTCCTTACCGAAACCGCACTACTGCGGAAAATCGGGAGCTTTTCGAGCGCATGCGCGCGGGGGAGTTTGACGATGGCACGCGGGTGCTTCGCGCCAAAATTGATATGGCGGCCCCCAACATCAACCTGCGTGACCCGATTTTGTACCGTATTCGACGGGCGACTCACCATCAGACCGGCGATAAATGGCCAATCTATCCGACCTATGATTACGCCCACGGACAGGAAGATGCGATCGAGGGCGTGACCCATTCCATTTGCACCCTGGAGTTTGAGGACCATCGGCCGCTCTATGACTGGTTCATCGAGCACCTCCCTGTACCTCACAGGCCTCGGCAGATCGAGTTTGCGCGTCTGAATACCAGTTACACGGTGACCAGCAAGCGTAAGTTGAAGCTGTTGGTCGATTCCAAAACGGTTGATGGCTGGGATGATCCCCGGATGCCGACGATTGCGGGTTTGCGTCGTCGAGGGTTTCCCCCTGCCGCTATTCGACATTTCTGTGAGGAGGTGGGCACGTCGCGCTCCGATGGCACAGTGGATGTTGCCATGCTGGAAAGCGCGGTGCGGGATCACCTGAACAGCCATGCGCCGCGGGCCATGTGCGTCCTGCGACCCTTGCGATTGGTGCTGATTAATTACGAGGGCCGTGAGGATCTCTCGATCGCCAATCATCCCGCCAACGAGGCATTCGGTCAGCGGACAGTGCCATTTACTCAGGAACTGTTCATTGATGCGGACGATTTTCGCGAAGAGGCCAATAAAAAATACAAGCGTTTGGTCATTGGCAAGCGGGTGCGCCTTCGAGGTGGCTATGTGATTGAGGCAGAGCGTTGTGATAAGGACGCTGCTGGCGAGGTCGTTACGGTATATGCCCGGATCATTGAGGGCACGCTTGGGGAGGACCCCGCCGATGGGGTTAAACCCAAGGGCGTGATTCATTGGGTTTCTGCTTCTGAAGGTGTCGCGGCGCAAGTGCGCGTCTACGACCGATTGTTTATCGAAGCCGACCCGGGTCGAGTCGACGATATTCTGTCAGTGGTGAACCCGAAGTCGCTGCAGCATGTTGAGGGCGCTGTTGTTGAGCCCTCAGTGCTGACCGCCCAGCCTGAGCAGGTTTTCCAGTTTGAGCGGGAAGGGTATTTTGTGGCTGATCGTCGTGAGTTTTCCAGTGAGACACCGGTGTTTAATATGACCATTGGACTGCGCGATACGTGGAGTGCCGGCAATGCCTGAACTGCGTTTGCACAACACGATGACAGGCGAGCGCGAGCCCTTTGTGCCCGTCGATGAATCCCGAGTGACCATGTATGTGTGTGGTCCCACGGTCTATAACCTTGCTCATATTGGTAACGCCCGCCCGGTTGTTGTGTTCGATACGCTGTTTCGCGTCTTGCAGCGGCTGTATCCCGAGGTGGTTTACGCCCGCAACATCACCGACATCGATGACAAGATCATTGCTGCTGCCCGCGAGCGGGGTACGGGTATTGAGGCGGTGA
>CBFHHJ010000224.1:0-2179 GCA_965655505.1 Luminiphilus sp. | reverse complement strand
CATGGCCAGCAGAGCGGAATTTACTCCAGCGAGAGCGTGCGAAGCGAGCACGGTTCATGCAATACCGAGGGTTTGAGCCCGATCACTTTATGCATCTTCTTGAGGTGCGCGGGGGAGTTGATAGCAATCCATGAATACGAGAAATAGGATCCGAAGCCCCTGGACACTAAACTCAGAAGAGATGGTCGATGTCAGTGCGCTGGTCGAGTTGCCGTTTGTAACGGGGCAGGTGGCTTCAGGATGGGAGCCAGTGGCAGAGGCCTTTGCGCAAAATTTTTCGCGTAACGAATTGGGAGCTAGCTGCGCGGTGGTAGCCGGTGGCCGAACAGTTGTCGATCTTTGGGGTGGCCAGACCACACCCGAAGGGGAGCCTTGGGGGCGCGATCAACTCGCAGTATTTTTCAGCTGCAGTAAAATCATCACAACCCTAGTCATACATCGGCTTATTGCTGATGGCTTGATTAAGTTGGACGCGCCACTAACCAAAGTATGGCCAGAATTAAAAGCCGCACAGGCAGGCGGCACGCTACGGATGGCCCTGTCCCATACGCTTGGATTACCTGCCGTTGTGCAGAAGCTACGAGAAGGCGCTTACAACAGCCATGAGTACATGGTGGCCCAGTTGGAAAAGCAGGCGCCGCTATGGGAGCCCGGTACCCGGGTGGGGTATCAGCCGATCACCTTCGGTTTTATTTTGGGCGAAATTGTAAGACGCCTAACAGGCAAAACCCTCGGTCGCTATTTTGAGGAGCAGTTTGCTGAACCCCTGGGGCTCGATTTGTACGTGGGTCTGCCTGCTGCGGTATTTCCTCGTGTGGCGCCTACCCAATCCTATCGTCCGACCCGCAAAGATCCCGTGAAGCATGTCGCCGTTGCGAGTCAGCAGATAGGTTCAATCCAGAACTTATGGCTGTTGAACAGTGGTCGATGGCGAATTGATGACATCAATACCCTCGAAGGACTCCAAGCGGAAATTCCGGCTGCAAATGGCGTCGGCAATGCTCGCTCGCTCGCGGCATTGTTAGCCTTGTTTAACGATGACGAAGCCGCTGCTAAACTCGGTTTTGATGCGGAAATCATTGCAGGGCTAGAGGCCGTGACCGCGGCCAGCCATCGAGATGCCACCTTGTTATGCCAATCGCGTTTCGCGCTCGGGATGATGAAATCAATGGATAACCGGCTCGATCCGGGTGCCGATAACTTCATTATTGGCCGGCGAGCCTTTGGCCACGTTGGTATGGGCGGCAGTTTCGGCTTCTGCGATCGTGAGGCCGGTTTCAGCGCAGGCTATGTGATGAATCAGCACGGCCACGGAATACTGCTAAACGACCGTGGTCAATCGCTTGTAGACGCAATGTATGCATCGGCGGGCTTCGCGAGCGTCAGGGGCGGCGCCTGGTGCCCCTAGCGGGTGAACGTAAAGACGATGAGCCCTTAAGATCAGCCCTAACGACGAGTCTCGGGGCTCATCATGCCCACCACGGCTATGACGCCCATCAAACTTAAGTAGCGCTTACTCAGCTATGCCCGCATCAAGCAGGGCAGAACGCAGTTCACGGGCTTTATCTTTAACCGTCTCAGCATTGCTGGGACCCATGCGCATGAGCTGCTTCTGGATGTCTGGCAGCGCTTCGAGCGTTTCATCCTCATAGATCCAATTGGCTTCTTTTTTGATCAATCGTGCCTCAGTGTTGGTCTCGGGCGCTGTGAGCACGAGTGCCAATGCGCCCATTAGCGCGTCATTGAAGTCCGTATCGCTGTATCCCATGAGATTCCAAGCTTCATTTATTGCTGGTTGATAGCGTTCGATCAGGTCGACTGCGGCGGCCACATCCAGTTTTTCCACCACCGATGCAAGACCGTCATAACGGTTGAAGCCATCAGGGTCCATTGTGACCGCAAGGCCGTTATCGCTAATCGGAAACTTGCGTTCTGGACGGCCTACCGGCAGTAACTTATAGGGCACAGAGCCTTGACGGAGCATGTCGACAACCCCCGTGCCACGCTCGATGACGTTAGGCTGCATCACGAATTGCTCGATGACGGCGCCACCGTTGAGTGCCTGAACATCACCAGTTATCAGGCTATCGGCCTCAGCCAGCGTGATTGCGGGCGCAGCCGGTGGCTCGGGGGTGGGTTCAGGTTCGGGTTCTGGGATTACCGTGGATGGCTCCTCCTC
>CBFHHJ010000223.1:0-2181 GCA_965655505.1 Luminiphilus sp. | reverse complement strand
ATACCCGTGACCCTTGAATCCATGGCGTATCACACGGCCTGTGTTTGTCGGGCGCAGCCGCGCTCACTGGTCGTGGCAGATATGCCTTTTATGAGTTACGACACGACAGATAAAGCCCTTCAGTCAGGCATGGCGCTCATGCAAGCGGGCGCACAAATGGTCAAGATGGAAGGGGGTACCTGGCTGAGCGAGACTATTCATCAACTGGTTGAGCGCGGAATGCCGGTATGCGCCCACCTTGGCCTGACGCCCCAATCGGTGAACGTTTTTGGCGGCTACCGCGTTCAAGGAAAAACGCCCAAAGAAGCAAAGTCGATTCTCGCTGACGCAGTCGAAATTCAGGATGCCGGCGCCAGTCTGCTGGTGCTCGAGTGTATTCCAGCGCACCTGGCAGCAGACATAAGCTCAAAATTAGACATCCCGGTCATTGGTATTGGTGCAGGGGGCGGCACCGATGCTCAGGTACTGGTACTTCACGATCTACTCGGACTCAGCGAACGAACACCAAAATTTGTCGAGAACTTCATGGTCAAGCAAGACTCGGTGCAAGGGGCGCTTAAAGCATTTGTCGATGCAGTGAAGTCCGGGGAATACCCGAAAGCAGAGCACGCCTACTCCTAACGGACCTCACCTAGTCATGATGATTGTCAAAACGGACACCGAATTGCGCGCGCACATTCGTGCAGTGAAGTCGACGGGGGCAAGCGTCGCATTCGTGCCAACCATGGGCAATCTTCACGACGGCCATCTTGACCTTGTCCGCCGGGGCATGGCGCTTGCCGACCATGTCGTCGTGTCGATTTTTGTGAATCCGATGCAATTTGGCGCCGATGAGGATCTCGACAGCTATCCCCGCACACTCAACGACGATATCGAGAAGCTGAAGTCGATTGGGGCACATGTACTGTATACCCCCGATGTTAGTCAGATTTACCCCGAAGGCTTGAACGCCCATACACGGGTCTGCGTTCCCGGGCTCACTAACGTCCTGTGTGGGGCCAGCAGGCCCGGGCACTTTGACGGTGTTACAACCGTCGTCTGTAAGCTTTTTCAGCTAGTGGCCCCAGACGTTGCAGTCTTCGGCGAAAAGGATCTGCAGCAACTACTGATCATTCGCAAAATGGTGCGCGACCTCGCCCTACCCCTCACCATCGAGGGGGTGCCAACCAAACGAGCGGCTGACGGGCTGGCGCTTAGCTCCAGAAATCGCTACCTCGACAGCACCCAACGATCACTGGCACCGCTTCTGCAGCAGAAACTTCAGGGGATGGCCGCAGCCATCGTGGCCGGCGACCGCAACTTCGAAGAACTAACAAGCCGCGCATTCGCTGAACTTCGAGAACAGGGCTTCAGCCCCGATTACATCGACACTCGTCGGCGATCAGATCTGCAGCCGGCAGGCGACAACGACTCAGAAATTGCGATTTTTGCTGCCGCGCGATTGGGGGACACCCGCCTCATCGATAACGTAGAGCTGAACCTCAACGATCCGGTGTCTCGGTGAATACCAGAGACGCCTCGCCAAAATAGGCGGTCCCCTGTGCAACAGCGACGAATCGTACTGAGTCCTCTGAGGCCGGTAGCGTGCCCAAGGGATATCGCCATTCCGTGAGGCCGCCGCTGACAGGTCGCGCGAGACCCGGCTGCGCATTTGCCTGCGAACCCAATCCCACCAACAACGATTCGAGCGGAACGGCTGAGATAACGTTCACAACGCCGGTGTCAGTTAACGTGATGGTCAACTCGAAGTCCTCATTGGACAACGCGCATGCCCCGCCCGCGTAGCGGCAGCCGGGCCGTTCGATCAGAGGGTATGACGCGCCAGGCTCCGCCGGCACGGGCTCCTCAGCCACATCCCCGGAGATCCAACCTACGCTATACCAGGCAAACACAGCCAATAGCGGCGCAACCAATAAAGCGACAACAAGGTGTTTATTCTTCAGAGTAGCAACCAGCGACATTCGTAATCTCTCAGGTTCAATCAGTGGGGTTTAGGTATTATGCGGCACCTTCGTATATCAAGATCTGCGGCTTGATGAACCAGCGCTAAAACAGGCTTTCCTCGGCAAAAATATAGAGAACCACAGGACCAATCTCTATCAATTATCACCCACTCTTGCTGCTCGGGTGGCAGTGGCCATCATTCAGTGATTCTGCGATTATCGACGCTTATCGACCTCA
>CBFHHJ010000222.1:0-2186 GCA_965655505.1 Luminiphilus sp. | reverse complement strand
TGTCGCGGGTGCGCCAAATCGGGGTGCCAAAACCCACTGAAAAACGCAGCACTTTGATACCGCACTTGCGGGCAACCCAAAAATGGCCATATTCGTGGAACGCCACCAGCACACCTAGCGTCACCACCGCAGCCAGGACTGTCTGTATCAACTCCATACTAAGCATTGCTCCTGCGCGCATGGGTTGATGCCGCGCGCATTATCCAGTCACTCGCCCATTCACGGGCGCGATTATCGAGTTCTTCGACCTCAGATAGCGTGACGGGTTCACTCGCAGAAACAAACTCGAGGGTTGCGGCAATTGCAGCATCAATATCCGTAAAGCCAACATCGCCTGCCAAAAACGCGGCAACCGCTAATTCATTCGCTGCATTCAGCACACACATGCCACCAGGCTGTCGAATGGCCTCCTGAGCAAGGCGCAAGCACGGAAACGCATCCAAATCGGGCGCCTCAAAATCCAGCCGTCCAATCGCGACCAGGTCAAGTGGCTCTACCCCAGCGCCAACCCGCTCGGGCCAAGCAAGCCCATAGGCAATGGGGGTGCGCATATCGGGGTTACCCAACTGCGCCAACACCGAGCCATCGCAGTAGCGAATCAGCGAGTGAATGATGCTTTGCGGATGCACCACAACATCGATGTCATCGGGGGTGCGATCAAACAGCCAGCAAGCTTCCGCCAGCTCCAAGCCCTTGTTGAGCAAGGTCGCTGAGTCGACTGAAATCTTGCGTCCCATTGACCAGTTGGGGTGCGCACAGGCCTGATCAGGCGTGACAGAGGCCAGTGATTCCCGGCTTCGTCCGCGAAACGGCCCCCCAGATGCCGTTAGCAAAATTTTCTCGACCGCACCCATGTCAGGTCGCGCACTAGCATCCGCGGGAAGACACTGGAACATGGCATTGTGCTCGCTATCAATTGGCAACAGCGTTGCGCCGCCATCGCGCACCGCGTCCATAAACACATTGCCTGCGCTTACCAGCGCTTCTTTGTTGGCCAGCAATAATCGTTTACTGGCTTTTGCCGCCGCCAACGCCGGACGCAATCCGGCAAAACCGACAATTGCCGCCATGACGATATCGACCTCAGGGGCCCCCGCGGCCTCAGTCATCGCGTCGATACCCGCTAACACCGTTACACCATCAATGTCCGCAAGGGACGCCGCGAGACGCTCCGCTGCCTTGGCGCATCCCATAATGGCAAATCGCGGCCGATACTGGCGACATAACTCAGCCATTGCGTCCACTGAGCGGTGCGCAGTCAGGGCGTAAGCACAATAACGCTCGGGATGGCGCCCCATGACATCCAGTGTGTTTCTGCCAATCGACCCGGTGGCACCTAATACAACAACCTGCTGCACGCTCAATACCCCATCAGCATGAGGCCGAGCGTGAATACCGGCGCAGCACCGCAAATACTATCGATTCGATCAAGCAATCCGCCGTGCCCCGGCAGCATTGAACCGGTGTCTTTTACCCCGCAGTTGCGCTTGACCATGCTCACGGTGAGATCCCCCAAAACCGAAGCGCCTGCGACCGAGAGGCCCATTACGACCAGCGATACAATCTGCAGATGCGCATAGGCATTAGGCAAGCTCATCCAAACCAAAACGGTAACGCCCAAGACGGCAGCTACACCGCCCCACAAGCCCTCCCATGTCTTACCAGGACTCACTTCGGGCGCTAATTTATGTCGCCCCCAACGACGTCCTGCAAAGTAAGCACCAATATCTGCAGCTGCAACGCCAACTACCAAGAGCACGACCAGCAGCGGCCCATTAGTGAGGCCAAGTAAGTAAATGATGGCTAGCCACGTGGTGGAAATTGCCAGCCAACCCATTACTGAACGGGCTACCGGCCCTTCCCAGGCCCAGGTACCACCGGGATAGCTTTTCACTAGGAACAAGCTCAACGACCAAAACAAACAGGCGCCGCCAATCCAAGGTTGTACCCTGCTTTGATCCGCGCTTGCCGCAAGATCAGCAAACACCCACCCGCTATACATTATCGCCCCGAGAACAGCGGCAAACAGCACCCGCGCCCACTGCGGCTTCCAGCCCGCCAAGGGTGCCCATTCCCAGCCGCAAAGCACCGCAACACTACCAAAAGCCAGCGCGATCCATTGCAGCGGCAATAGAAAGACCGCTGCAATGGATCGCGCTGGCTATTGGTAGTGAGCTTGTTCCTGG
>CBFHHJ010000221.1:0-2189 GCA_965655505.1 Luminiphilus sp. | reverse complement strand
TGGGCGATGGTCCAACCCTCGCTGCGCTGATTAATGAAGAAGGCGTGACCATGTCAGCCGGGGTGCCCACCGTGTGGCTAAACCTGCTCACTCACCTGCGCACCTCGGGAGAGACTATTGAGTCGCTGGATCGGGTGATTGTTGGCGGTTCAGCGTGTCCTCTCTCGGTCATGGAAGAGTTCGACACCCACGGCGTTGACACACGCCACGCCTGGGGTATGACCGAGATGAGTCCTCTTGGAACGGGCAACTCCTCGGGTGCTCATCGCGACGCCTATTCGCCCGAGGAATTTGCCAAGCTTCGAACCAATGTTGGCACGCCTATCTGGGGTGTCGAGATTAAGATCTGTGATGACGATAACAATGAATTGCCTTGGGACGGGAAGGCCTTTGGGGCACTCAAAGTGCGCGGCCCCTGGATCTGCTCAAGCTACTTCAAGCTCGACGGGTCAGACGCCCACGCGGAGCCCGGCTGGTTTGAAACCGGCGATGTGGCGACGATTAGCCCTGACGGCTACGTCTCAATCACCGATCGAACCAAAGACGTGATTAAGTCGGGTGGCGAGTGGATTTCTTCCATCGAAGTCGAGAACTGCGCGACGGGTCATCCTAAAGTGGCCGAGGCGGGGGTTATTGGGCGCATTCATAATAAGTGGGGCGAGCGACCCTTGTTGATTGTCGTTAAAGCCGCCGACGGCGGTGATTTGGAGCCCGAGGAACTCAAGAGCTACCTCGACGGCAAGATCGCCAAATGGTGGATTCCTGATGATGTGCAGTTCATTGATGAGATGCCGCACACCGCGACGGGTAAAATCCAAAAGGTCAAATTACGGGAAATGTTTGAGGATTATCAGTTCCCGGGAACCTAAGCAGCCGCTGAGGATCGAAGCACCGTCGGTGTTACTATTCCCGCTCAGGGATGGCGCCGTCGGTGTTAACCGTTATCACTGAGGGAGCCGTTAACAGGGCACCGAGTGACGTATTTAGAAACACCTTCGGGTGTTTCTGCATTTTTATGGGGCTTGAATGCAGAAGATTGGCGAAATTCTGATTGCGAAGGGCAAGGTGTCAGAGCGAGACATCGAGCGCGCTCTGCTTGCCCAGCGAGAAATGGGCGAAATGATCGGGCAGGTCCTCGTGAAATTGGGTCTGGTATCCGAGCTGGATATGGCCCAGGCGCTGTCTGAGCAACTCGATATTCCGCTAATGCTCGGTGGTGAGTACCCGGAAGAGCCCGTTGAACTGCCCGAAATCGCTCCCGATTTTTTATACAGCAATCATGTAGTGCCTGTTGCGCGCACTGATGATGAAATTGTCTTTGCCACGACCTCGCCCCAAGATCCCTTTATTTGCAAAGCCCTCGCTATGGGTGCAGGCAAACCGATTCGCGTTGTCTTCGGTCTTGAAACCGACATTGCCAAAGCACTGGAAGCCCGCAGCGGTGCCGCCGAGGGCGATGATGAGGATGAGTTTGGCGACCGATTCTCGGGGCAGAGTGACGATGAGTTTATTGAGCACCTGAAAGATCTTGCCAGTGAGGCGCCGGTCATTCGCTTGGTGAATCAAATTATCCACCGCGCGGTCGATATTGGCGCTTCGGACATTCACATCGAACCCTTCGACGATGGCTTACATCTGCGCTATCGGGTTGACGGGGTACTGCAAGAACAGCCTGATTCACCGGCGGGTAATTTGGCACCGGCCATTGCCTCACGCATTAAGCTTTTGTCGGGTATGAACATCGCTGAGCGCCGACTGCCACAAGACGGTCGTATTATGACGCGGGTCAAAGGCCACGAGCTCGATCTGCGGGTATCGACCATACCGACGGTGCATGGGGAAAGCATTGTAATGCGCGTGCTCGATCGCGAGAGCATTCGCTTGAGCCTGTCTGATATGGGCTTTTCAGACGACACGCTGGCTCGCTATCAGCTGCTGTTGGCAAAGCCTCACGGTGTATTGTTGGTCACCGGCCCTACGGGCTCGGGAAAAACCACGACCCTGTATGCGTCGCTGGCGTCCATTGACTCGGAAACGCTCAAAATCATCACCGTGGAAGACCCGGTGGAATATCAGCTGCAGGGTGTTAATCAAATACAGGTGCAGGCTCAGATTGAGCTGACCTTTGCCCGTGCTCTGCGATCTATTCTGCGGCAGGATCCGGACATCATCATGATCGGTGAGATGCG
>CBFHHJ010000220.1:0-2191 GCA_965655505.1 Luminiphilus sp. | reverse complement strand
TGGTCCCTCGATTGCTTCGCAACAACTCGAACTCAATCTCTACAGGCCCTAACTCGACGGGGGCCAAATAGAACACGTTCAAAGATAAAGGATCTTGATGCGGCAAAGCCTCGCGTAGCGCTCTGCCAACAATCGCCATGATGTAACCGCCGTTAGCGGCCTTGCCTATACGCCACCCTCGATGTATCTCAGCACCCCAGCGGGTCTCTGAAAGCCGCGTAACAGCCGTCTCTGTGGTGAACTGGCCCACTCTTCTGCCCTCTAACAAGTCTGTGTGCGACTCACTTTAGCGGTAATCACGGTGCTCTGAACACCATTTCTTAGCGTATGTGTTGTAACGTAGGTAGGCGCACAGCGCGTAATGCCCTCGGTGGGTAAGCGCTATTAAGCTGACTATACTGGTGCGTGAACTGACAAAGTGGCCTGGCAGATTAGACGTTCAAGCGGGAGCAGATTTCTAGAAGGAGCAAGTATGAACCGCTCTACATCAACATACAGAGGCTTCTCACCCTCAAAGGCGCATTTGCCTCTCCATCGGCGCCTGCCCCCACATTTTGCCGTCATCGTCGGCCTGCTGCTGTGTCCGGTCGCTAGCCTCGCCACCGAGGATCTGCCCGCCACGCAAGCTAGCGAATCTCAAGTTCAGGACCAAGCGGAGGAAGTGGAGGCGGAGACACCCACTGCCCTTGTTATCGACATGCGCGAGAATGTATCGGAGGCTCCCGAAAGCGCTGACATCAGCGGTCCAGAGTCGGGCATTGTGGTTGAATATCTCACCGCGATCGCCGAAATGGAGTCCACAGGCGGCGCCTACGCACCCGGTTTAACCGAACAACTGCTTGGCCTTGGTACGACCTTGCAGCAACTGAATCGTCACGAAGAGGCGATCGACGTACTCAAACGCGGGGTTCACCTCTCGCGAATCAACACCGGGCTCTACAGCGATCAGCAAATCGCCCTGCTTCGAAGCGAAATCCGAAGTCACATGGCCCTTGGTGATTTCGACACGGTTGATGAACGACAGCGTTATCTCTACCGAGTGGAACGCCAATCACTTAGCACGAGTGAGGCCTCCACTGACGCGCTGCTGCGCCAGGCCGACTGGCAGCGACAGGCTTATCTTGCAGGGGTTGGTGATCCCGAGACCTCTTCGGGCCGGCTGATATTGATGTGGGACCTGTATCGCATGGCCCTCAATGAGGCGATCGAAGTTCATGGCCGCGATGCCCCCGAGCTTCGGCCTGCACTCATTGGAATGCTCAAGTCTCAGTACCTCATTGCGGGATACCAGGGTTTTAACGATCTCAACGCGACCAACAGTAATCAGTTGCGTACGGTCGTTTACAACAGCGACTCGTATAAGCGTGGGGAATCCGTGCTTAAAGCATTGCTAGATCTCAATATCGCCAACAATGCCACTGTCAATCAGCACGTGCGTGACATCATTAGCATGGGCGATTGGGCGTGGTGGTTTGGTAACCGCGCTGAGGGCTCAAATCTCTATGCCGAGGCGATAAAGCTGATACCCGAAGTGGCCGACCCGGACGCGCTCTATGAGGAGCTCTTCGGACTCCCAACCCCACTGCCAACGATTGCCGGTATCGAGCCGCTCCCAGAAGCCAATTGGAACGATCAGGGGACTTTGGTTGTCCAATTTAACGTCAGCGAAACTGGAAGGGTCCGTGATCTCGAGCGACTGAGCGAACCCCAGGTGGACGAACCACGGGTAATCAGTCGTCTGTTACGGGTCCTGCGGAACACCCGATTTCGCCCGCGTTTCGACGATGGCATGCCCGTTGAGACAGAAGGGTTAGTATGGTCGTGGGATCTTGAGGATGTTGAAAGCCCAGCACTGGCGATGACCGACGGCTAAAATCGGTCTGCAGCTATGCGTGAAGGAACACGTAAGTCGTGTAGTCACTGGGAACCCAGAGAGTGCGGCACCCTATACTGATATGCCGCCTGCGGCACACCGCACGACATTACTAAGGCGCCAAAGAGAGGAACGTGAGGTAGTGCGATGACAAATTTTAGTAGTGCAGCATTGTCCTTCAAAACGAGCGCAGCGAACGCTGGCGATCGTGCATTGCTGCGCCTGGCAATTGTATTGGCTGCTACGTGGTTACTGGCTGGGTGCCCCAGTGCCAGCACGCCAACAACGCCTTCAGTGCCAACACCGCCCTCGCCCTCG
>CBFHHJ010000219.1:0-2259 GCA_965655505.1 Luminiphilus sp. | reverse complement strand
CGACGTATCCCACCTGAATTTGCACAAGACCTTTTGCATTCCGCACGGCGGCGGTGGCCCCGGTATGGGGCCGATTGGCGTTGGTAAACACCTATCACCGTTTCTGCCCACGTCACCGGTCTCGCCGCTGCCCAACTTAGCGGCCGATAATGACGTGGTCTCTGCGGCGCCGTACGGTAGCGCCTCAATCTTGCCCATCTCGTGGGTTTACATCGCTCTGATGGGCCCTGAGGGCCTCACAGAGGCCAGTAAAGTCGCGATCTTGAGCGCCAACTATATCGCGCATCGACTCAAAGCCCATTACGACGTGCTCTACACCGGTCGCAGCGGTCTTGTTGCCCACGAATGCATTATCGATATACGCCCGATCAAAGAGGCGAGCGGCATCAGCGAAGAAGACGTCGCGAAACGGTTGATCGATTACGGCTTTCACGCACCCACCATGTCCTTTCCAGTGGCGGGCACATTGATGATCGAACCGACCGAATCAGAGTCCCTCGCGGAGATTGATCGTTTCTGTGATGCCTTGATTAGCATTCGCGAAGAGATTCGCAGTGTAGAGCGAGGCGAACTTGACGCTACCGACAATCCGCTCAAGAACGCGCCCCATACTCTGGACGACGTCGTCAGCAGCGACTGGCACCATGCTTACACCCGGGAGCAAGCCGCATGGCCCGTGGCTTCGCTGCGACAGGACAAGTACTGGGCGCCGGTCTCACGAGTCGACAATGTCTATGGGGATCGGAATCTGTTTTGCGCCTGTCCTGGCATGGATGTCTGGACCGAGGAATCCGTCGACGCTTGACGCACTCGAGCGTTCAACGAAGTAAATCACCTGTGGTTGGGGTAAGACTCCCGTTTATAAAGTGCGCGTGAAACTTTAAGCTGAATCGAGGTGCTAGCCGTATAACCCCTATTCGCATTGGAGAACACAAAATGGCCGGGAAAAGACCGCTTGAAGGGTTACGGGTAATTGAAATGGGCCAGCTGTTAGCCGGCCCATTCACAGGAACCATTCTTGGATATTTTGGGGCCGAGGTCATCAAGGTCGAACCACCCACCGGCGATCCTGTCAGGCAGTGGCGAGAAGTCCGCAACGGGACATCGCTCTGGTATCACTCGATTGGCCGAAACAAAAAAAGCGTCACCCTTGATCTCAAAACCGATAAAGGCCGAGAGCTAGCGTTACAGCTAATGACCCAAGCGGACATCGTGGTCGAAAACTTCCGCCCCGGTGCCATGGAGCAGTGGGGACTTGGCCCGGATGCGGTCAAAGCCATCAACCCTGGGATCATTTACGCCCGTATCTCTGGCTACGGTCAGGACGGCCCGTTTTCAAAGAAACCGGGTTACGCATCGGTCACGGAGGGCTACGGCGGTTTTCGATACATCAATGGCGAGCCCGGCAAGCCGCCAGTGCGACCCAATATTTCTCTGGGCGATACCGTCGCTGCCATCCATGCAGCCCTGGGCGTTGCGCTAGCCGTGATTGAGCGCACCAACTCGGGTGAAGGTCAGGTCATTGACGTTGCCTTGTATGAGTCGGTGTTTAACCTGCTTGAGGGGATTGTGCCAGAGTATGACGGTGCCGGTGTGGTGCGAGAGCCATCGGGTACGACCATCACTGGCATCGTCCCCACCAACACCTACCTGTGTAACGACGGCAAGCACGTTGTCATCGGCGGGAACGGCGACTCGATTTTCAAACGCCTCATGACCGAAGCGGGCCGTGAGGATATGGCCAATGACCCAGAACTTGAGCACAACCCTGGACGCGTCATCCACCAAGATGCCATCGACAAGGCACTCGCGGACTGGTGTGCTGGGCTCAGCTCAAAACAAGTGATTGATAGACTTGAAGCTGTCCGCGTTCCCGTAGGCCCTATCTACAGCGTGGAAGACATGATGGAAGACCCACACTATCAGGCCCGCGGCATGTTTGAGACCGTAGAAATCAATGGTGAGCCCCTAAAAATTCCAGCCATCATGCCCAAGCTCACAGGCACTCCCGGCCGGACCGACTGGCCAGGGGAACCCATCGGTGGACACAACGATGAAATCTTAGGGGAATTGTTAGGTCTCGACGAAGCAGACCGAGCAGCGCTTAAAGCTGAGGGCATCACCCTCTAATCCATGGGGCTGTTGGAGGTTTACGCGAGCAGACCGCGACACTTCGTCCTATAGCGAACCCTAAGCACCCCCGGGAAGCATCAAAAAAAAAGCCGCAGTCAATTGACCGCGGCTTTTTCGTTCAGGCCT
>CBFHHJ010000218.1:0-2296 GCA_965655505.1 Luminiphilus sp. | reverse complement strand
TCGGGGTTCCAGGCACTCCCAGCACCCGCCTTAGCCTCGGCGACCGTGGCCTCGACCACATCAGCACAACGCTCGTCGTCTGCCTGGGCTACCGCGGTCATCAAGGATAATCCCAACACACTGGCACTTAGGCGCATAACAAGGCGCATACCAAGGCCCAAAAATAGGGGTCGCATAATCGTCTCCTTACTGTCGTCAAAGAAAAATTACTGTCTTCACAGGTTACTCAGTGAAGCGAGATATAGTCGCACACCCACCGCAATAAATAACCGATTCAGCGCGTCCTGTTTTGGTGCCCAGCGGCCAAAAAAGCGCACCAATAAGAGGCATCGCGAACCGAGAAATCGGCAGTATCTCTGGTAATAGTCCCATATTTCCCCATGTTTCTTAATAAAACCAACTAGTTACTTAATTTGGCCTGCTTATTGCTAAATTCTGATCGGGCGTGATCTCAGGTGTCCAAAGCAGGCGCCACAACAACGCACCTTACATCCATGACATGTTGATTAGAGGATCCACTATGCAAACTCAGCAGAACAATCGGCGCACCATCAAAGCCCTCGCCGCAGCAACCGCTATTGCCGGCTGCGCGATGGTAGTACCTGCCCAGGCAGGTGATTGGAGCGCAAACGCTGCCATGACAAGCAACTACGTTTGGCGTGGTCTTACACAGACTGAAAACGAAGCTGCGGTACAGGGCGGGATTGACTACGCATCAGACAGCGGCTTTTACATGGGTACCTGGGTATCGAATGTAAACTACGGCGCTGGCGATGCTTACTCGTACGAGCACGACGTCTATGCGGGCTTCGCTTTCGAAACTGGCGACATCAGCTGGGACGTAGGCTACCTGTACTACAACTATGACGGCGAAGCTAACTTCGACTTCGGCGAAGTCTACGCAAGCGTTGGCCTCGGTGGTTTGAGCGCAACCGTTTACGTTCTGGCTAATACTCAGGCAGACCCTACGCCTGATCAGGACTTTGACTTCGGTTCAACTTACTACGCCTCGCTGGATTACTCCTTTGACCTCGGCAACGATGTAGGTCTTGGTGTACACGTAGGCTTCCACGACGGTGACTTTGCTGAAGCATTTAACGGCACTGACGACGGCTACTACGATGCAAGCATCAGCGTATCGAAGGGTGGATTTGCATTCACCGTTTCCGATACTGACGCAGGCGGCATCGCGGCTGAAGTTCCTTACCAGAACTCAGATCCACGTTTCTACGTTTCTTACGCAGTCGACATCGACCTCTGATCCATTGAACGCCGTCTTCACTGACGGCGTCGGATTTCCCCCGGCGTAACGACATCGTGTCGACGGCACCGGTAGGATCAGCGAAAACCCGCCATTACGGCGGGTTTTCTTTGCCAACCAAATTGAACACGCCTATCAGAATAGACCTGCCTTAAATTGAAACCCCGCACCGAAGGCCCCAAACGACGGGCCATGAGACAGCGCGCCGTTAGCGGGATTTAGCCAATCAATGCTTTGGCTACCAGCGCAGCTCCCACCAGAAGACTCACCAGCAAGGCCACAGGTCGATAGGCTGTGCCGCCCACCTTCACAAACAACCAGGCTCCCACACGATCGCCAATCAGCATCACAGGAAACGCCACAAGTAGCAGGTAGACGGGTGTAGCGGTAACAAGCCCGGCGACGCCAAACAAACACAGGGAAATCGCGTTAGACGCCAGAAAGAAGGCCATCAAGAACGCGCGGCTCTTGGCAGGATCAGGCATGGTCGCCATGACATAGACGATGACCGGTGGGCCCGGTATAGCAAACGCACCGTTCATGAGGCCCGAACAAACCCCCGTAGCAGCCGATAACGATGGTGAACTTGATGTGTGCCGAGGCTTAAATCGTGCCAGCAGCAGACAGGCCAAAACGACCGAGATACCTATCCATAACTGGAAATCCTCTGCCGATAAGCCGGTTAGAAAATAAACCCCCGCTCCAGTACCCATCACAGAGCCCAAAATCATCGGAAGCAACACGCCCGGCGAATACTCCTGCCACCAGGTCTTGTATGTCATCAGACTGACCAGCAACGTCAGCATGGCACTCAAAACCACCGCGTCCCCAGGAATGAGAAACAGCGAGAACACGGGCACGGCCATGAGCGCAAAGCCAAAACCTGAGAATGAGCGCATAACGGCCGCAAACAGCACCCCCGTTGCCACAAAGATCATCTGCCCAAAGGACAGGTTGAATAAAACATCTGGCATTGGTGGCAGCGCCGAAAGGCTAACCGGAAGTGCCCACAACACTGGCAGCTGTTAATGCGGC
>CBFHHJ010000217.1:0-2315 GCA_965655505.1 Luminiphilus sp. | reverse complement strand
CATTCTAGAAGCCCTAGAGAAATCGACCGATTACGATCCCAAGTAACCACCGGGCAATAGAATTTTGACCCCCGCAGCCGTCCCGGAAACTCATGTAAACTCGTGCTCGGATGAACGCGCTAGGAGATTCAGCTAGATGAACGAAGCAAAGACAGTGCGGGTGTTTCTACTCGCTTGTGGCGTCGGCCTTATCCCCATTGCGCTGGGTTATGGCGCAGTTCCTACGGTCACCATGGGTCAGCACTCATCGCCTGTGGCGTATTCATGCTCAGCATCGCGGCCGGTCGCCTGTGCAGTTTCGCTATAGACGGTATTCCACATTGGTATTTCGTTGCGTTCACGATTATCGAGATTGTTTGTGGATCGCTTGCTCTATTTTTTTACAGCAAGGTGAGAAGCAAAGGCGCCTAGGCACACCGCGTTAGCGTCTTACTCAGCAAGTGTGAAGTTCCGGTTGCGTTTTAACCAAAGCATTCGAAAATCCATGGATGTTTACTGACTCAGAGTTGACGGTCCTCTCGGCGACACGCTTGCTTTGCCCTAATTCTTGAATACCGGAAATCAAACATGGAACGGCTTTTCCTTTATGGATCGCTTCAACCAGGCGGTCCTAACGAGCATGTGCTGGCTGGGGTTCCTGGCCAGTGGCAGCCTGCTGTCGTTAAAGGACGACTTGTAAATGCTGGTTGGGGTGCGAGTCTGGGCTACCCGGGTCTGATAGCAGACGAGCGCGGACCAGAGGTTCACGGGCAGATCCTGACCTCAACCGAGTTGGGTGCGAAGTGGGCGGAGTTAGATCTACTAGAAGGCGATGAGTATGTCCGCACCAAGGTGCCCGCCTTCCTTCCAAATGGAAAGAAGGTCGTCGCTTTCGCCTATTTATTGAAAGGCGAATTATTGAGCGGCAAGGGGCCGTAAGCAGCCGCTTCTGTTCGACTCCGGCCCGTCAGTGCCCCTTGGCTGGATGACTGCCATGGGGCACGCTGCTGCGTGACAAAGTTACCAAGCGAGTTTGAAAAACTCGCGATAGCTCTCGGGGTTCTCAGCGGTGCGGCCTTCGGCAACAATTTTTATATTGATGCTGCGTTGGCGAGCCTTGTCAGCAAAGTCATCGAGAATTTCGATGATGTCTTGATCCAGAAAGCGTGTGTTGCGCACATCGAGAATGACTGACGAGTTAGGCTCTAGGTTGTCGAGTTCAAGTAAGATCGCGGCCTTGTTAAAGAAGGTGACCTCTTCGGCTAGCGTGAGCTTAATGTCGCCGTTCTCTTCCTCACGGTGCAAGAAGTGCGAATTTTTGAAGCTCTCGTAAAGAATCACGATAACGCTCACCACCAGCCCCATGAAGATCCCTAGCAACAGGTCGGTGAACACGATGCCCAGCACGGTGACAATAAACGGCGTGAACTGAGTCCAACCTAAGTCGTACATTTGTTTAAACAGCGCTGGCTTGGCGAGCTTATAACCCACAACAAAGAGAATCGCAGCCAATACCGACAAGGGGATCATGTTGAGCAGGCCAGGTACGAGAAGCACAAAGACCAGCAAGAATACCCCGTGTAAAATTGCCGACAGCTTCGTTTTACCCCCTGACTGGATGTTAGCCGAGCTGCGCACGATCACTTGAGTGACTGGCAGACCGCCGATAAACCCAGAAAACATATTACCCGCGCCCTGCGCCAAGAGCTCCCGGTTTGTTGGCGTTACCCGTTTTTGCTCGTCCAACTTGTCGGTGGCTTCAACGCACAAAAGGGTTTCCAGACTCGCTACAACGGCGATGGTGACGGCCATTATCCAAACGCTCGCCTGCGTTATTGCAGCGAAGTTCGGGAACACGAGAAGCTCGGAGACATTCGACGTGACGGGCACTTTGACAAGGTGATCGGGCGAGATCGCCAAGCTGTCGTTGCTGCGTGTGACAAGATAGTAAATGATGCCTAACGCGACAGCGACTAGCGGACCCTGAATAAGTTGAAAGATTTTGGCCCGTTTGGTCAGGACGATCTCCCACAATAGAAGAATGCTCATCGCCACAGTGGCGATGAGGGTCGCGCCAAGGCTAATGTTGTCAGCGGTGCTCATCAGTGCGCTGAGGGTATTTTCTCCGTCAACTTGGAAGAACGCGAAATCGCCTTCTGGGTCGCTGTCATAGCCAAAAAAATGCGGAATCTGCTTGAGTACAATGATAATTCCGATACCGGTCAGCATTCCCTTAATTACCGACGAGGGGAAGTAGTATCCGATCACGCCCGCTTTCAGTAATCCAAGTACGATCTGAATCACGCCAGCGAGAACGACACAGACGAGGAAGTTTT
>CBFHHJ010000216.1:0-2318 GCA_965655505.1 Luminiphilus sp. | reverse complement strand
GTCGGACAGCCCCCTGTGCAGGGCAGGTTTCTTGGGCGTGCGGTGGGTGTTTGTGGATTCTGTTGAGGTTGTGTTTTGGTTGCCCTGTGGGTGTACCTTGGCTGGATCGTGGTTGTACATTCGACCTTGTCAGGTTGAGAATTGGATGGGCCGGTGGCTATCCGGAAGCTATAGAAGGTGCGTACACAGGTGGATAATCACTGGATGGCGCGGACTGTGACTAGCGTAGAGCTGTCCACAGCTGGCAGCCGCTTCGAAAGGAGAGATGAGTTTGGTGTTATCGAGCGTATTAATGCGACCTACTACGATTAGAGCCCGGCTTAGAGGGCTTGTAAACGGGCTTGCTATCGCCGTAGCGTGTTCAGCTGCCACGTTTTCAAGTGGTGCCAACGCTGCAAATACGGCTGCTAATACGCCGGTAAACAAGACGGTAAATACGGCGGCAGACACCGGGGCAGAGGCCTCAGCCGACAGCGCAGCCCTCGGCCTGGAGGCCACCATTGCCAGTGGCAGTGATGGGGGCAGTGCGGTGGCGCACTGCGGTGCCCAGAGCCCATTGGCGGTTCAAGTTCTGGGCTCGGGGGGGCCAGAACTCACCGACGGCGCCGCGTCGAGCGGATATTTGATTTGGCTTGAGGGTGAGTCGGTGTTGCTGGTTGACGTGGGGCCGGGAACGGCGCTGCGGTTTGAACAGGCCGGGGGAGACTACAATGCGCTCCGCGGCATTCTGTTTAGTCATTTGCACGTTGATCACAGTGCCGCACTACCGGCATTTGTGAAAGGAGGGTTTTTCACTGGGCGCCAGGCGGATCTGCCAATATTTGGTCCAACGGGGAATGCGTTACTGCCCGCTACCTCGGTGTTTCTGCAGCGCTTGTTTGGTGAAAACGGCGTGTACCCCTATTTGGCAGACAATCTTGATCCCCCATCGGAGTCGGGCAGTTATCAGTTGCGGGCGACCGACGTTGACGTCTCTGGTGAGGGCGTTACCGAATTCGCACTGGCCTCCGGTATCGCCGTATCGGCGGTTTCGGTGCCCCATGGTCCATTACCGGCACTGGCCTGGCGCGTTGACCTCGCCGGACGATCGATTGTTTTCAGCGGCGATACCAGTAATCGAGGCAATCCACTGGCTGCACTGGCGCAGGATGCAGATCTGCTGGTGATGCACAACGCTGTGCCGGAAACCGCATCGGGCGCAGCTCACCGACTGCACATGCGACCCTCAGAGATTGGTCGCGTGGCAGCGGCGGGTGAAGTAGGGCAGTTGCTGATCTCACACCGCATGGAGCGAGTCTTAACGGCTGAAGTTGACGTGCTTCGTGAGATTCGAGCTGTTTACAAGGGCAAGCTCAGTATTGCCGAAGATCTCGGTTGCTACCCAGTGGAATGATTGGGCTGGATAAGGTCCCGAAACCAGTCGGATTTTGGGGCGGGTTGCTGAAGCTCGCCATCGACGTGCGGTATACTATTTGTGTCGTCTTCTTCTGATGAGTTACTAATTGATATGTCGCTATGGGATGCCCTAGCCGTTCTGCTGATCATCGGTCTCGGTATCCTACTGTGGCGTCAGAAGGAGACCAATGGCTGGGTTGATTGGCTCATCAAATTTGTGATCATCACATCGCTCATTTTCGGCCCCTATTTTTTCTGGGATGAGATCGCTTCCTATTGGTCATCCTCGTCGAGTGGGCCCGTCGATCTACAGCAAGGTTGGTGGTAGCGGAATGATGTTATTGAGTTGGCCGGTTGTTGCGACGCGCGCACCGACAAGGTTATTCGCAGTTTTAGTATTGATTGTGGGCGTAGCGTCCCCGGCGCTCAGTGACTCGGAGCAAAATATACAAGCCACGGTCCGGTCGGTCGGATCAGCGGCGACGCAGCAACTTGGTGCGGCGCTCAGTGCTCGCCTTAAATCAGCCATCTCGGCTGGCGGCTTGATCGAGGGCGTCGAGGCCTGTCATCTAGACGCCCAGCCGCTTACGCAGGCCACAAGCGATGCACTGGGCATTACAGTAAGCCGAACGGCCTTGCGACTGCGCAATGCTGCCAATGCGCCGACGGTTTGGCAGCGCGAACAACTCCAGCGATTTCAGTCCGAGATCGCATCGGGCGCTCCCGCCTCTGAGAGTTTTGCTATACAACAGACGGTTGCCGACACGGGTGAGTCAGCTTGGGTTTACATGAGCCCCATCGTAACGGGTGGGGTGTGTCTCAATTGCCACGGTGACAATCTGCAGCCCGATGTTCTAACTGCCTTAGCTTCACGCTACCCCGATGATCAGGCGACCGGTTTTGCACTGGGCGATTTGCGCGGT
>CBFHHJ010000215.1:0-2384 GCA_965655505.1 Luminiphilus sp. | reverse complement strand
CGCTGCCTGCCCCCGCGCGCACCGCTTATGCCAGTCAGTTAAAGAGCAGCGGCAAGCGCCAAATCTCCACGACGATGGCGTTCGTCCGGGTGTTGTCTTCGCTGGTGAAAGACAAGCAAATTGGCGAGCGGATTGTGCCGATCGTACCCGATGAGGCGCGCACCTTCGGTATGGAGGGCATGTTCAGGCAGTTGGGTATTTACTCGTCGGTAGGGCAGCAGTACACCCCTCACGATGCGGGTCAGATTTTGTATTACAAAGAGGCCGAGACCGGGCAGATTCTTGAAGAGGGCATCAACGAGGCGGGCGCGTTCTCGGCTTGGCTTGCGGCGGCGACTTCCTACAGCGTTTCCGATTTACCCATGATTCCGTTCTACATCTACTACTCGATGTTTGGCTTCCAGCGAATCGGCGATCTTGCCTGGGCCGCCGGCGATAGCCAGGCACGCGGGTTCCTGATTGGCGCCACCGCTGGGCGCACCACCCTCAACGGCGAAGGGCTTCAGCATCAGGATGGTCACAGTCACCTGATGTCAGCGACGATACCCAATTGCATCAGCTATGACCCGACGTACTCCTACGAGCTTGCGATCATTATTCAGGACGGTATGCGACGGATGTTCGAAGAGGGCGAGAACTGCTTCTACTACATCACAACCATGAACGAGAATTACTTCCACCCCGATATGCCGGAAGGTGTTGAAGCGGGCATCGTGAAGGGGATGTACCGGTTGCGCGCATCGGAGGCGAAGAAATCTCATCGGGTGCAGTTGATGGGTGCGGGTGCAATTTTGCGTGAAGTTGAGGCCGCGGCAGAGATTCTTGAAGCGGACTACGATGTGGCTGCCGATATCTGGAGCATGACCAGCATTAACGAACTGGCTCGAGATGGCAAAGACGCAGCGCGCTGGAACATGCTGAACCCCACCGAAGCACCCAAGGTGCCCTACGTCACCGAGTTGCTTTCAGGTGTAGAGGGTCCATTCATTGCGGCTACCGATTACATGAAGGCCCATACGGACCAGATCCGAGAGTTCATTCCCGGCCGCTTTACTGTGCTGGGCACTGACGGATTTGGTCGCAGCGATACCCGCAGAAAGTTGCGCGAGTTCTTCGAGGTAAGCCGGGAGTTTATTGTGCTCGCTGCACTGAAGACCCTCGCGGATGAGGGCAGCATTAAGCCCGATGTGGTAGCTAAGGCTCTTGATAAGCTCGGTATTTCACCCGAAAAAATCAACCCACGACAAGCCTAAGCGGCTCGAGGAGAAGGACTGTGACAAACATTACGATCACTGTACCCGACATCGGCGGCGCTGAAGGGGCTGAAGTTGTTGAAGTTTTGGTCGCCGTTGGCGATGTCATTGAAGTCGAGCAGAGCCTCATTGTGCTTGAATCCGATAAGGCCTCTATGGAAATTCCAGCCACCAGCGCAGGGAAAGTGCTAGAGCTCAAGGTGGCCGTTGGCGATCAGCTATCTGAGGGCGACATGGTCCTGGTGGTTGAGGCTGAGGGCGCCGGGGCGGAGGATAATGCGGGGCCTGACACGTCCTCCGATACCAGCAAGTCCTCAGAATCTGAGGCCGCTGCAGAACCCGCTACTGAATCGGCGACATCGGGCGCTGAGCCGGCTGCTAAGCCGCCTGCCACTGGCGGCGGGGTAATGACCGTGGAGATTCCTGATATTGGCACCGACGGCGAAGTCGACCTGGTCGAAATTGCCGTTGAAGTGGGCCAGGCGGTTGAAGAGGGCGAGTCCCTCGTTGTTCTGGAGTCAGATAAGGCGTCGATGGAAGTGCCAGCGCCGAGTGCTGGCAAGATCACAAAAATTTTGGTGGAGGCGGGCGCGACGGTGAGCCAGGGTACGGCGATCGTCGAACTCGAAGTTGCTGGCGGTGCTGCCGCGAATGCGGCGTCATCGGAAGTCGCGGCGACGAGTCCCGTCAGCGAGAAACCATCCTCGGCACCGACTTCAGTACCCCCTGCAGTAACCCCCAGCGCGAGCGCAGCGAAAGCGACACCCCCTAGCACCCCAGCCGCTGATTCGCAGGTATCCACCTCTGACGCCGACGTCTATGCGGGTCCTGCGGTACGAAAGTTGGCACGGGAATTCGGTATCCCCCTCGCTCAGGTGCGTGGGTCGGGCCCCCGCGGCCGTATTCTCAAAGAAGACCTGCATGAGCATGTGAAACAGTCCTTAGCATCCGGTGGGCAACAGCCCGCAGCGACAGCGGGTGGAGGGGGCAGCGGCATCCCGCAGATCCCTGAGGTAGATTTCAGTAAGTTTGGTGAGATCGATCCTCAACCTCGTACCCGGATGGACAAGGTAACCGCTGCAAACATGAGTCGATCCTGGCTTAATGTGCCGCACGTCACCCAGTTTGATG
>CBFHHJ010000214.1:0-2391 GCA_965655505.1 Luminiphilus sp. | reverse complement strand
CCGTCTTGCGTGTTTCGCGCACAACTTTTGCGAAGCCCATGGTGTTTACGAACCGGTTGCCGGCTACCGAGCGGCGCACAACATAGTGGCGTGCAGCAGACCCGTCAAGCATGGGCGCCGGCGGGTATCTTATTTCGCCTGCTCAAGCATAGCCATCATCTTTTCATGCACTTTATGCACCGCCTTCAACGGCCGAACCATCACTTTGAACTCGATAATCTGATCCCCTTCAGCGGTGATCATATCGACACCATTGATTTCGATGTCGTCCATTGTGCATTTGAATTCCAGCACTGCATGATTGCCCTCTACGACTTCCCGCACGTAGCGAAAATCGGTGTTAAATACCTGCTGGGCAGCGGCGAGATACGCGTAACTGATCGCTTTACCGCGCTGGGCCGTGTGAACGACCGGCGACCAGAAAACGCAATCTTCGTGCAGCAGTGATTGAAGTCCCTCAGGCTGGCCGCTGCTCATCACCTCGTGCCACTTGGAAACCGCATTCATAAACACACCCCTATCCTAGAAAATCGCCAGCATAGCACCATCGCCACCGCGGCCCCGTGCTGTCAGCAAGCTGCAAAGCGACCTCGCAAGCGCCAACGTTTGGTCCTCTCATGCTTGTCTTATGCTTTTCTTGTTTTTGCCTTAAGTTGGCCACTCTACCTCTACTGCTACTGCTACTGCGATTTCGCGCCCGTTTCGTACCTGCTAAGAGTGCGCAAATTAGACCGCGCTAATGATACGCTCTGAGTTGTTCACTAGCAGAGCGTTCGATGCCCACAGCCATGGAACTGATTCAGGATCACATTCCCGCAGCACTCACCCTCGCTGGTGGCGCATTGCTCATCATTTTGCTCAGGGCTTACGCTCAGCGCTCGGACGCCGATGACAATAAAGCACTCATTCTACAGCTCGTGATGTGGGCCGCAGCGTTGGCGCTCCTCGTTGCGGTTCTGGTAGCACTGCCACTCAGCGACAGTGTTCGCGGACAGATTCTTAGCCTGATTGGCGTCGTAATTACCGCCATCATCGCCCTTTCTTCGACGACCTTTGTGTCGAATGCCATGGCCGGCATCATGTTGCAAGCGACTCAGCCATTTCGACCGGGAGATTTTATTCAGGTCAACGGGGTATTTGGCAGGGTCACCCATCGCGCTCTGGTGCATACCCGCGTTCAGACCGAAACCCGGGATTTCACCTCATTGCCAAATCTCATGCTCGTTACTCACCCCATTACGGTCATGCACCGAGAAGGCACGATCATTCATGCGGATGTCTCGCTGGGTTACGACGTTCACCATCTGCAGGCCGAAGCGCGTCTGACCGAAGCCGCTGCCGATGCGGGGCTCGACGAACCTTATGTGCTCATTACAGATCTACTTGATCACGCTGTTAACTACCGTGTGGCGGGCTTTCTCACCGACGTTCGAAACCCATTGAGCGCTCGGAGTACCCTGAGAAGGCGAGTTCTTGATGCGCTCCATAGTGCAAATATCGAAATTACCTCGCCCTCCGTGGTAGCGCAGCGCCAGCAGCCCGGAGATACCCGTGCGATGCCGAGCGCAGTTGTAAGGCCGCGGGCGCCCTCAAACATTACACCTGAGGAGCGAATTTTTGATAGCGCTGACGCAGCCGCCTTGCTAGAGCGCGAGCGTGAAGAGATTGCCCAAACCCGCTCGGCAATCGAAGCTCAGCAGGCGTTACTCAAGAAATTGCCCAAGGAGGCGCGACCCGCTGAGGAGGTAACGCTGGCGCGGCTGAATCAAAAGCTGACGTGGCTGCAATCCAAGCGCGACAGCGAATCAGACGCTTAAAGATCAGTCTGAGTCTCAAACTCTTGCAGCGCCAACTGCCGCTGTTCATAGGCAACCTGACCTTTATCCCGATCCGCAGCGCCCAGCCGCTGGCCTAAGCGGCGTTTGCGATAATACTTCACCATGGCTTTGAAGCGCTTCGATTGATATTCGCCAGCTAGTAAGCTGTCGATCAGCGCGATGTCTATTCCAAGGCGATATGCGATCCGAGTCGGTCTGATTCGATAGGCATGAAACTCAGCCACAAGCTCAATCTGCCGGGATTCAGGCAGGTTACACACCCGGGAATAGCCGAGAGGTGGGCAAGGGGTTCGGGGGTCAGAAGTTTCCATGGCCGATATTAATAGCACTCAACCGCCCACTTGCAAACTTCCTGTCATAGAAAACCCACACATCGGATGCGATACTGCGCCCACGCGCGTTGACTTACGAGGCCGGCAGCACTCAGCCGCCGGTAAATAGGTTGGAGCGACGTGAGGGGAGAGAGCTCTGCGCCAACCACAGCACCAACGTTTACTCGAGCGCCTATTGGCGGCGCTTTTATTGGGTGTCCTGACCATGACCGCATTCGCAA
>CBFHHJ010000213.1:0-2407 GCA_965655505.1 Luminiphilus sp. | reverse complement strand
CCCGCAGCGAGGCATCCACCAATAACCGACGATAACCCCGCTCCAGGGTCACACCCTCGGCTATAAGTAGTGGCTCAATCACTGCTGACATCGCAGATTTGCCTCAACCGCAGCCGCCTTACAGTTGGACAACGCGCAGCTCCGGGAGATGAATATCATTATCAACTTCTACCGATAAGTCATTGAAATTGAAAAGCTCTCTGTCTGCGAGTTGCGATGGCGAAACGTCGGTTATGCTGCGAAAAATCGTCTCAATGCGGCCGGGGTACTGGCGTTCCCAGGCGGACAACATTTTCTTGATTTCTACCCGCTGCAGGTTGTCCTGGGAGCCACAGAGATTGCAAGGAATGATGGGAAAGTCCATCGCCTGTGCGTATCGGACGATGTCTTGCTCCTTACAATAGGCCAGCGGACGAATCACCACATTTTTCCCATCGTCGCTCAGGAGCTTGGGGGGCATTGCCTTTAGCTTGCCTGAGAAGAACATATTGAGGAACAGCGTCTCGACGATGTCATCGCGGTGATGCCCCAATGCGATACGGGTCGCGCCGATTTGCTGGGCGAAACCGTAGAGGGTGCCCCGCCGAAGCCTTGAGCACAGGCCACAGGTGGTCTTTCCTTCGGGTATCACCGATTTCACGACGCTGTAGGTATCACGCTCTAAAATGTAATACGGTACCTCGAGGCGCTCTAAATAGTCTGGCAACACGGTTTCGGGAAAACCCGGCTGTTTCTGATCCAGATTTACCGCAATAACTTCGAAGTTAACCGGTGCGCTATCTCGCAGGTGTAGCAGGATGTCGAGCATTGTGTAGGAGTCCTTGCCCCCAGACACACACACCATGATGCGGTCGCCTTCTTCAATCATATTGAAGTCGACAATCGCATTGCCCACATTGCGCCGAATGCGCTTGCGAAGCTTGTTGAATTCGTTCTTTTCTCGCCGTGGATCTTTGGGTTGCACGGCGGCGGTTTCTGTCATGACAGGTCCTGCCTGAAAGGTGTTGGCAGCGCATAGTATAGAAACACCCCTGTCGGGCGCAAAACTGGAATGGGCGCTATTTGCGACGGGAATCCTTCTCGCACTTGTGTTTTCTGCCGCTGGCAACCAGAATTCATAGCCTCGAAAACGCTCAACACCAAGAGCCGTCTATCACTTACCGAAAGGATTCAGCCATGAAAGCTCCCGTTCGCGTCACAGTCACCGGTGCCGCCGGCCAAATCGGATACGCACTCTTGTTCCGTATTGCCTCTGGCGCAATGCTCGGCGACGATCAGCCCGTCATTCTGCAACTGCTGGACATCGCTCCCGCCATGGAAGCCCTCGAGGGGGTTCGCATGGAACTGGATGACTGTGCATTCCCATTGCTAAGCGACGTGATCTGCACTGACGATCCGAATGTCGGCTTCAAGGACACAGATTACGCACTGCTAGTAGGTGCGCGCCCTCGCGGACCGGGTATGGAGCGCAAGGACCTGCTCGAAGCCAACGCGGCGATTTTCTCAGTACAGGGGAAAGCCATAAATGATCACGCTTCCCGCGACATCAAAGTGCTTGTCGTTGGTAATCCCGCCAACACCAATGCGCTCATTACCCAGCGTAATGCCCCCGACATCGATCCTCGCAACTTCACCGCTATGATGCGTCTCGACCACAATCGAGCCATGACGCAAATTGCGCAAAAAACGGGCGCCACCGTTAATGACGTCACCCACATGACGATTTGGGGCAACCACTCGGCAACCCAATACCCCGATTTGTTCAATGCCAAAGTCAAAGGCGAAGCAGCAATTTCACTGGTCGATCAAGATTGGTACGAGAGCGACTTCATTCCCACGGTTCAGCAGCGCGGCGCGGCTATCATCAAGGCGCGAGGTGCGTCCTCAGCCGCTTCTGCCGCCAACGCTGCGATCGACCATATGCGCAGCTGGGCGCTGGGCACTGAAGGCGACGACTGGGTCTCTATGGGTGTGTATTCCGATGGCTCCTACGGCATTGCAGAAGGATTGATCTACTCGTTCCCATGCCGCTGCAGCAACGGCGACTGGCAGATCGTGCAGGGTGTTGAGGTCAGCGACTTCAGCCGCGGCCGCATGGATGCCACCGCACAAGAGCTCACCGAAGAGCGCGACGCCGTCGCCCACCTTCTCGGCTAATTCAAGCTAATAGGCGTTTCGGAAACCGGCCATCTGGCCGGTTTTTTTGCCAAAAACTTCAACCTGCCGGCGCCCTGACTGGAGCACCATCGCAGTACCGCCTCTACGCAGTACCGCCTCTACGCAGTACCGCCTCTAAGTACCGCCTTTAAGTACCGCATTTAAGTACCGAATTCAAAAAGGTAGCTCAAACGACCCCCACCGAAGCACCTCACTGAAACCTGCAAGAGGACGTTGGCCTCTGAGCGCG
>CBFHHJ010000212.1:0-2419 GCA_965655505.1 Luminiphilus sp. | reverse complement strand
CCCTAAATCAACCACCACCTGATCAAGCTTATCGAGCAGGAAGGTGTCGGTCCCCACAAGGGTACTACCCAGGCCAAGTTGAGGAATGGGATTGCCCGTCAACTGCAAGCTGATGAAGATAGCGGGAATGGTATACGCCAGGATCAGCACACAGTACTGCGCGATCTGGGTGTAGGTAATTCCCTTCATGCCCCCGAGCACCGCATAAAAGAACACGATGATCATGCCGGTATACAAGCCCGTTGCGTAATCGGTTTCTAAGAACCGAGAGAACGCAACACCGATACCCTTCATCTGCCCAATCACATAGGTTACTGAACAGATAATCAAACAAATCACCGCAACAATACGCGCGGCATCTGAATAGAACCGGTCACCGATAAACTCAGGCACTGTGAACTTGCCATATTTGCGCAGGTAAGGCGCGAGCAGTAAAGCAAGGATCACATAGCCGCCAGTCCAGCCCATGAGAAACACCGAACCACCGTAACCCATAAAGGCGATTAAACCGGCCATGCCAATAAACGATGCAGCAGACATCCAATCCGCAGCAGTCGCCATACCGTTAGCGATAGGATGAACGCCGCCGCCAGCGATATAGAACTCTTTCGTTGAGCCGGCGCGTGCCCAGATCGCAATTCCAATATAAATGGCGAAGGTAAAGCCGACTACGATGTACGTGATAGTTGAAAGATCCATTAGTCCTCCTCCTCCACGCCGAATTCCTTATCGAGCTTGTGCATCGCTCGGGTGTAGTAGTAAATGATGCCGATAAAGACATAGATCGCCCCTTGCTGCGCAAACCAAAAGCCCAGCTTGAAGCCGCCTATTTGGATATTGTTCAGCACATCGACAAGAAAAATGCCGCAGCCGTAGCTAACAGCAAACCAGATGAGGCCCAGCTTCCACATAAGGGCCTTGTTACGACGCCAGTATTCCTGAGCGCTTTTTTCTGACAGGTGAGACATAAAATGTCCTCCAGATTGTGATTATGTATTTTCAGATTCCGTACTTGATGCTCATCAACAAGCGATTCATTGAACCGTCGTTACCGTTCTCGAGTTCTTTGTGGCCATAGACGAGCTCACCGCCAATGGAGAGCCGCGCTGTCGGGGTAAAAATCAGGTTTAGATGGCCCGTTTGATAACTCTTAGCGAGTGAACCTGTTGGCACATAATCAGCAACTGCGGGGTTATCCGCTTCGGCAATTGACAGGGTGAAACCCCCAGACCACTGATCGGTAAAGCTATGCCTGTAGGCGACGAAGCCACCCATTTGGTCGATTTTTCCGATGCTGCCGTCAGCAGCGACATAACCATCGTTGAAGGCATTGAGGCCCATATAGCGACCCAGGGCATCGCCGTAGTTGAGTCCAAAGCGAACATCGTCTGCGCCCAATAACCACTTACCGCTCAGACTGACGCCGTAGCCAAAGGTCGAGTCGTCACTGACAGTGTTGTCATAGGTAAGCTCTCGCGCGATACCGGCCAGGGACCAGTTCAGATCACCTGTCTTACCGTTGTAGCGCGCAACCAAATCGGGCAAGCCTTCCGAAAAATCATCGTGTGGCTCGCCATTGAGTCGCGTACGCGGGTTCTCTGCCGCAAGCATCAGCGGACCAGAGGTCCAACGAATCATAGGCTGACGATTAAAGATGGTGCCAACGGGGCCCACAAAGTCGAGGTTGGCGGGCAGAGAGCTGACGTTGAAAAAGGTTGACCAGGTCTGGCCCGCAAGAATCGACTTTCCTTCGGCGTAATCCCACTTCACGTAGGCGTGACGCATACGATTAGCCCAGGAGTTCGAGATTCGCTCATTGCCCTGACCACCAACAGCGAAATCCATTTCGAAATTGGTAGAGATCTTACCGACTGCGGTGTCTGTCGACGTTTTCAGGAAAAAGCGCGATGTTTTCGCGTGCATGTTGAATGATTGGTAGCTATCGCCGCTGCCATCAGAGGTAGGAATCAGCGAGGGCACCATAAAGTCTTCGATTAAGCCTGACGAAGGCTTACCATCACTGTAATGGGTTGCTAGGGAATCAACCTTGATAAAGCCACCATACGATAGCTTGGTACCCGATCGCGTCGCATGAGCTTCGTCAGCCATTGTGGCGGTTGATCGAATTTGCTTTTCGTCGGTATCCAGTCGCTCGGTGGTTACTTGAATTGTGCTCTGTTGAGACATCAGCATCTCTTTGAGCGCGGCGACCTGCTTTTCGAGCTCGGCAATACGGCTGTCAGTCGATTCATCCGCGTAAACTGATCCGTAAGGCAATACGGCTAGTGCTGCTGCAAGCGCCGTTTTTCTGGCAATAGAACTGTGCATCTTCATTGTGGAAACTCCCCCGCGTCATTTCTCGGTTATTTTGGACCGTGGAATCGCCGTTATACGGGGGTAAAAACAGTCGGCACACTAG
>CBFHHJ010000211.1:0-2423 GCA_965655505.1 Luminiphilus sp. | reverse complement strand
CTGAGCTCAAGTCCTTTGGGTGTCGTTGTGACGACGGTTGATTAGCCTTCGTCTAAGCATTCTAGGGTACCCGTCGAATAGCGCTCAGCCGCCACGCGCTGCTATGCAACGTTGGCTGAGCTCCTGCTAGTGACCGACGCGCATTTCACCTAGGAAATCGATCTTGCCTAACGGCACCCCAAGCGAACGCAGAATTGCGTAGGTCGTTGTGGCATGGAAGTAAAAGTTGGGAAGCGAGAACGACAGCATGAAGTTGTTGGTTGTGAACGGAATCTCATGACTGCCCATCTTAAATGCCATGTTCTGATCGGCCAGGTCGTTGATCTCGGCCGCAGTCACACCCGATAAGAACTCGATTGCTTCGTCAATCAGCCCGATTAGGCTCGCATAACTCGTATCGGACATTTTTGGTGGCGGGCCAAATTCACCTGCCTGCATACCTTTTATGGCACCCATAGAGTGGTGCCACACCGAAACCACCTGAAAGGATAGGGGCGCCATGTCATCGCGCAGTCGGTGATTTACTATCGACGCCAAATCGACATCGTTTTCTTCGGCGAATGCCTCACCGCGTTTTAAAACATTCTTGATGGCCCCAAGGGTCTGCAAGTAGCTTGCTACGCTAAGGTCGTAAAAACTTGTATTCATCGCACGCGTCCTGTTATTCGAAACATGGTTGTGGTCACTCGCTCGTCTTGCGAGCTTTTGGGTTTGAAATTGGTGGAGAGCTTACTGCATATCCCATCATTATGTGTCGAAGTCTCCGTGTCGACCTGCGCCATCGGCAAAGCGCTTGGCTCCCGCAATCGCCTCGGCAAACACAATCGGGTAGCCCCCAGCGCCCTCGGCTTGGAGTGCCTTATCGAGGGGTAAATCCCACTGCTGTAACGCAGAGTGCCGGTCAGCTCGCAGGCATTGCTGGGGGAACTTGGCGATTTCCTGTGCGAGAGCAACTGCACTACTGAGTGCTTCGCCATCTGCCACAAGGCGATTGGCCAGGCCGATTCTCAAGGCTTCGGCGCCATCAACCGGTCTGCCGGTCAGAATCATATCCAGCGCCACTCCCTGACCTACAATGCGCGGCAATCGCACTGTGCCACCGTCAATTAACGGCACACCCCAGCGGCGACAGAAGACGCCAAACACGGCGGATTCTTCCGCGACTCGCAAATCGCACCATAGGGCGAGTTCAAGCCCACCAGCAACCGCATGCCCCGAGACCGCCGCAATGACCGGCTTAGATAGCTGTAACCGTGATGGCCCCATGGGGCCGGGCCCTGTGCCTGACGCTTCAACCTCGTTACCGCGCCCGGGATCGCCAATCGCCTTGAGGTCAGCGCCTGCGCAGAAGTTACCGCCCGCGCCGGTCAGAACAGCTACTGAAAGTGAGTCATCACGTTCGAAATGCAGAAATGCCTGCCGTAGAAGATCGGCCGTCGGTCGATCGACTGCGTTGCGTGCTTCGGGGCGGTTGATGGTGACTATCAATACTGATCCATCACGATCAGTGGTGACGTTATTATTGATATCCATGGGACTCCTTTCCGACGAACCGCAAGCTTGACGCACCGCAAGCTCAATGTCCGCAAGGCGTTAGGGATACTGTCACTTTACTCAATTGCCGCGCCAGATGCTCCATGGTTGAGAGAGTAGACCGGCGTGGGCATGATGTTGGGGGTTATGAGGTCTGTTTTCTAAGTCGATAGACGCCTCAAGTGCGAAAAAGTACGGTTGAACGGAAGCGCGTCATTGGTGTCATATAAAGAGTTACCCCGCTCGTGTTACGACGCCCGTTAAGGGTTGCGTTCTCGGGTGTTGATTAAGGGACCGAAACACATGTTTAACGTACTCATTGTAGACGACAGCGAGCGAGCTGACGCTAGCCGTTGTGAAAGCGCTTTGCGAAAGCATTGGGCTCACCTGCACGACGGTATCTGAGCCCAATGAAGCGTGTGAGCTTATTGAGTCCAATCCCAGCGCTTTTGATATCGTGCTGCTTGATAATTATTTCAGCCCCTCGTGGCTCGGGGCCGACGGCAATACGCCGTCCGTTTCCGTCGTAGCAGAAGGTTTATTTAAGATTCGTGAGATATTCCCGGGATTTTTAGTGGGTAGCAGCGGCGACGCGGCGGTACGGGATGGTTTTGTGGCCGAAGGTGCGGATTATTTTCTACACAAACCCATCACGGTTGATTCCATTAGGGAAATGTGTGATGCGGCGAAACTGCATCTTGGTTAGTGATGACATGTGGGTCGTGGTACGAATGGCACGCTGTGTTTGGCGAACTAAGCGTTTAATAGCTCGTTAGTCAAAACAGCCGCGAATTCATTCAACTGCGAGTTCATTCAACTGCGAGTTCATTCAACCGCTAGGCTTCACAGATACCGCAAATTTACTTAATATCCGCGCCCCACGCCGGTGT
>CBFHHJ010000210.1:0-2483 GCA_965655505.1 Luminiphilus sp. | reverse complement strand
AACCATTAACTGCGCAAACAGCGGCACCGAAAAATCCTTATGCTGCAAGCTGTGTAGCGCTAAGGCCTCGGTTGCTAGCCGCACGTCCCCGGTTTCAGGCTCCGAATGATAGAGATCAAGTTCTATTTGCTTCGCTAACGAGGCAATACTGGTGTCGCTTTCGAACAACGCAGACAAACCGAAGTGCCAGATATCAACAACCTCAAGCCGGACCTGCTCCAGTTCCGGCACTTGTTTCTTCCACCACTTATAACCCACGTGATCCATGAGTTCACCGCATTCGATCCAAACGGCGCGGTACCATTCGAAATCCTGTTCTATCCAGTTCTCATGAACCCGAGTATTCATTTGGTACTGCATGGAAAGCATGTTTTCAATGGCAGCGCGCATAATCTGGATACATCCTTTAAGTCAGACGTCTTATTGACGAAGTGCGCAAAGGTAGCACGTGAGACACCCGACGCGCAGTGTGCGCAAGTCAAAAACCCGCGTTAATATCCGACTTTAAACACGCACCGCTTGTGAATTCGCTCAGCCGGCTGCGACTGCCCTACCCGCGCCGCTCACTCATCCTCACCGGGAACACTATGGACACTGCTGCACGCATCGAAGCCCTAAACCAAGGTAAGTTGAAATTTCTCGAGTTGCTCAATGGCAACGTCGTCGCTTTAGATCCCGAGGAGAGGACCTGCACCTTCGAGTTCTGTGTCCCTCTGGACTACTGCCATAGCGGGAATATCGTCCAAGGTGGGTTCGTGACCGCAATGCTGGACGCGACCATGTCGCATGCCATTTTCGGGCTTGAGCCCGATGTGGCGCTTCTATCCAGCCTTGAAATCAGCACGCGTTATGAGGGCGCAACCCTCGGCGAAGACAAACTTCGTGTGGTCGGGCGCATTCGCAAGGCCAGCTACAGACTGGTGTTTCTCGATGGCGAGTTGTACAACAGTGCGGGTGAGGTGTGCGCAACGGCGCACTCTGTAGCAAAAATCTCTCGGGAAAAGCCCTGACTCAAGGTCTCGGCAAGCAGCTGTAGTCGTAGACTCGGACCCAATCGATCAGCATGGTCGCTGGGAGATCTTCGGCAAACACTTCGCCACCAATATTGCCCCCCACCGCCATGTTTAAAATGATGTAGAACGGCTTGTCGTTAAACACCCACCGCCAGGGTGAAATCGTACGGGGTGTCACTGAACCATGCACCCGTCCATCCACTTCCCAACTGATCTTGCCAAGTTCCCAATTGAGTGCGAACACGTGGAACTCCTCATGCCATGCAGTGGGCATCAGCAAGGTCTCACTGTAGTGCACATTTTCAGGCCAATGCTTACCAAAGTGTGCGGCGCCGATAACGGTATTCGGCTTGTTGCCGCCCCACTCCATAATGTCGATTTCGCCTTCGATTGGCCAGCTCTCTGCCGGATCCTGAGGCATCAACCAGAACGCCGGCCACATACCCCGGGCAGCTGGCAATTTGATGCGCGCCTCGAAACGTCCAAAGCGCTGGGCGAATTGATCTTCCGTGGTCAGCTTTCCAGAAAAGTATCCAGCATCTTTCGGTGAAGCTGTAATTTGCAGGGAGCCATTGGCCACCGTGATTGATCGCCGGTGGTAGGTTTGCAGTTCTTTATTACCCCAACCGCACAGGCCAATGCCGCAGCCATCGCCCTCTACAATCTGCCAGTGAGGCGCTAGCGTGTTGCCCTCAAAATCATCTTCAAATGTTGGCTTACACTCGGCCATAAGCGCGTGAGAATGGCAGAGCAAACTGCCGCTCATCAGAGCTACCAGTTTCCTCCGGCTGTGACCAATCCAAGCGCTCCGTCTAACAGAGGAAAAATCCGCCGTCAGTGCGCGGACAAACTTGGCAAGCCAGCACATCAACGCAATCAACCCAACCGACCTACTCGTCAGGCGTAACATCGCAGGCTTGAAGTTCGGCATCGTCGAATTCATCGTTAATGCTGATCTCAGCGAGATCAAAACCAAGGTTACCGGCGGTAACTAACAAAAACGGCACATCGACAGCGCTCATGTCAGTGCCGGCGTTTTCGAAGCATGCCAGCGGGTAGGCAACGCGTTTCCATACGTTGGGCAGAAGTCCAGCGAGCACTGGGGTGATATCCATTTCCCCAGAACAAGGATAACCACAGTCCATCCTCAGCGTGACAGGTGCCGTCGGTTGCTCGCTGACGCGCATCTCCATCACTAGAGCACCGCCCTCCGCAGCCAGCTTCGAAAGATCCGTCGCCACATCGGAGTCGATGAAGAACTGACCCTCTTGAGCACCGTCACCGGAAAAGCTGATGCGTCGCGCATCTTCCTGCACCCGGTAGTCAAAGGACTCGATGACAACAACGCCATTGACTGATGTTTGAACAGCCGAAGTGATCGGTACAGCCCAGTCTGCTTGATCGCCAATATACATGGACCATGGCTCTTTGATGCCACCGGCGAAAACCATCATTGCTTCACTTGTCACT
>CBFHHJ010000209.1:2203-2485 GCA_965655505.1 Luminiphilus sp. | reverse complement strand
TTTACTGGGACATGAGTGAAACCCTGCACTGGACCTTTGGTGCACGGTATTCAGACGAGAAGAAGACCTCCAATCAGCGCACCATCTATCTCGATTTTCTCGATGATCCAAATGCTCCTGGCGGTGGTTACGAAGCCTTCTCATGGACTGATGCAGAACCCACTGGCCGTATCAACCTGACCTGGGATGCTTCTGATGACACGATGGTGTACGGACAGGTCTCCCGGAGCTTTAAGAGCGGTGGTTTCAACCCAATTTCAAGCGACAGCCTGCTGGTGCAGT
>CBFHHJ010000209.1:0-2193 GCA_965655505.1 Luminiphilus sp. | reverse complement strand
CGCTGCAAGCCAACATGACCTATTTCTACTACGACTACGAGGGCATTCAGGTCTCGAAAATCGTCCAGCAAACCTCAGTTAACGAGAACTTTGATTCCAACATTCAGGGTTTTGAAGGTGAGTTCATTTGGGCGCCCACCAACAGCCTAATGTTCACTGCCAACGTGGCATGGCTTGATACCGAGATGACCAATGGTGACAGCGTTGACCCGGGGGACCCCAATGCCAGCACCTATCTGAATGACGGTCGGGGCCCCACTGATGGCGTTATCAGTCTTGGCAACAACAATCTATATGCGGGACCTGATTGCCCGAACGCGGTGCCTATTCCTGAATTAGGTGGCCTGCCCGCTTGCGATGGTATTCCCGTGCAGCTCAGCGGCAATAACATCCCGGGAGCCCCTGAGTTTTCGACGAACCTCGGCGCTCGTTACACCCTCGACTTCAACAGCGGCGCGACATTAAGTGCGGCGGTTAACTACTACTGGCAGGACGAGTATTACAGCCGCGTCTATAACAGCCCTATTGATGTGATCGAGGAATGGGATGTGTGGAACGCGACGCTCCGATTCACCCCTGCAAGTGGCACTTGGTACACCGAGTTCTGGGGACGCAACCTTGCGGATGAGGATTACGTTACCGGCCAGTACCGCGTCGATCCAAACTCCGGCGCCTCAACTAACCAGTTCCTGCTCGAACCGATGACTTACGGCGTGACCATCAACTACGAGTTCTGAGGCGCCCCGCTCTCACAGGCGCGGATAAACTCCCCGAGCAACCGAAATTCGGTTTGCCGGGGGGTTTTTTTTCGCCACATTAAGCCGATTTTTCGATCCACATCGTGGTTTGTGAAAGTCTGGGTCACTAATCCTGTTCCGACAGTGATACCTGCATCCACCGACATACGCGGCAACAGGGTCACACCAATACCATTGGCCACCATTTGCACTATGGTTGAAAGACTGGTCGCTTGGTACGGCACCGAGATCTGCGAATCCCGCAGCTTGCAGGCTTCGAGGGCGTGGTCACGCAGGCAGTGTCCGTCCTCGAGCAACAGCAGACTCTCCCCTTTCAGATCGGCAGTGCTGACTTCTTTCTGGCTCGCCAAGCGGTGATCAGGCTGGCTAGCCAACAAAAATTCATCGCTCATCAGCGGCATCACGTCGACGTTTTCTGCCGGAAACGGCAGCGCCAATAGCAACACATCGAGTTCGCCCGCATGGAGAGCATCGACCAACGCCTGACTCAGATCCTCGCGAATGAACAGTTTGAAATCCGGGTGATCTGCTCGTAGGCGTCGGAGTAACTGGGGCAACAGAAACGGCGCGATCGTGGGGATGACCCCCAGCCGCAGTTTGCCACTGAAAGGCTCGCCGGCCGCAGCACACATCGAAACGAGATCTTCCACCTCCACCAGTATCTCGTGGGCGCGGGCGACCACATCCTGCCCCAAGGTCGTTAGCAGCACGTTACGATTATTGCGTTCAACCAACGAGCAGCCGAGGGTCTCTTCGAGTTCCTGTATTCCCGCGCTGAGTGTGCTTTGGCTCACGTGACTCGCCCGCGCAGCCTGGCCAAAGTGCTGATACTCGGCCACCGCACACAGGTATTTCAGCTGTTTAAGAGTGGGCTGTCGCGCCATATTAAAGTCCCCTTTGGCTACACCAACGTCTTGAAACCCGACTTAAAGTCTACCATCGATAAAAACGATTGAAATTTTTGAAAATAATAATGAGCCAAATTGGCTTCCCAAGACTATATTGGAGTGACCCCACAGGATGTGTGGGGATAGTGACGTCACATCACAGGAAACTTTAGGAGAACATAATGGAACTCAAAGGTACCCAAACCGAACAGAACCTCAAGGACGCCTTTTCGGGCGAATCCCAAGCAAACCGGCGCTATCTCTACTTCGCGGCAAAGGCTGACGTGGAAGGCTATAACGATGTTGCGGCTGTTTTCCGGTCGACAGCAGAAGGCGAGACCGGACACGCGCACGGGCACCTGGAGTACCTCGAAGCTGTCGGCGACCCTGCGACTGGCTTGCCAATGGGCGACACCAAGAAGAACTTGGAAGCGTCAATCGCGGGTGAGACTCACGAGTACACCGATATGTACCCCGGCATGGCCAAGACTGCGCGGGACGAAGGGTTTGACGAAATTGCCGATTGGTTCGAAACACTTGCCAAGGCT
>CBFHHJ010000208.1:0-2491 GCA_965655505.1 Luminiphilus sp. | reverse complement strand
TGTGGTTATATGTTGGATCCTCATAGCGCAATTGGTACTTGTGCAGCACGCACAGTGGCTGCTGACAAGCACACGCCGATGGTGACCTTGGCAACAGCACACCCGGCAAAGTTCCCGGACGCGATCGCTGATAGCGGTCTTGATACTGCGCCAGAACTGCCTGCGCACCTTGCAGACCTATTTGATCGGGAAGAGCGGTTCACGGTGCTTGCAAACGATCTGGAGGTTGTTCAACGGCACATGGCAACGACCGTCAGCGCTTGAAGCCCCTGCAGATTAAACGCCGTGGTCTGCCGATCCCGCCGAGTTTTGCACGATCGGCGCTGTCGCCCTTGCTACAACGGGTGTACGCTAATCGAGGCGTAGAGTCGCCGGATCACCTGAACCTTGCGCTCTCGGAATTGATTCCACCCAGTCGCTTGTATGGTGCTAGCGACGCTGCCGCGTTGTTGGCAGATGCCATTGAGGGCGATGCCCGGGTGGTGGTCGTTGGTGATTTCGATGCCGACGGTGCGACGAGTTCTGCCCTCGCAGTTTCCCTGTTGCGACAAATGGGACTGCGGGAGGTCTCCTATCTCGTGCCCAATCGATTCGAGTTTGGCTACGGCCTCTCTCCCGAAATTGTCGCGATCGCCGCAGACCGTGAGCCCGATCTGATCGTCACAGTCGACAACGGCATCTCAAGCCATGCGGGGGTCGCCACGGCTCAGGGACTGGGCATCAGCGTTTTAATTACCGATCACCACCTGCCGGGAAATGAGTTGCCGGCGGCGGATGTGATCGTCAACCCTAATCAACCTGCCTGTCGCTTCCCGAGTAAGTCCCTCGCCGGTGTCGGCGTGATGTTTTACGTATTAACCGCGCTCAGGGCGGAGTTACGCAACCGCGGTTGGTTTGACGCATCGGGAATCGAGCCGCCAAATCTGGGCGATGCGCTCGACCTGGTTGCGCTGGGTACGGTGGCTGATGTGGTTCCGCTTGATCGCAACAACCGGATTTTAGTAGCTGCCGGTCTTGCCAGAATACGGGCCGGGCGATCGCGACCGGGGATTGAGGCACTGTTGGAAGTCGCTGGTCGCGAAGCAGCCGGCCTGAGCAGCACTGACTTGGGTTTTGTGTTGGGTCCACGCCTTAACGCGGCGGGGCGACTAGAGGATATGTCGATTGGCATTGAGTGCTTGCTCGCCGAGAGCAGCTTAGCGGCACGACCACTGGCACAGCAGCTTCACGATCTCAATCGCGAGCGGCGGGATATCGAATCGGGCATGCAGCGCGACGCGATGATACAACTTGCCGAGATCGACGTGGGCGAGGCAGCACTGCCCTTTGGTCTCTGTTTGTACGATGCGGGTTTTCATCAGGGAGTGGTCGGCATTCTAGCGAGTCGATTGAAAGAGCGTTATCACCGCCCCACGATTGTTTTTGCCGATGCCGATGATGGCTCGCTCAAAGGCTCTGGCCGCTCGATTGAGGGTGTGCATATCCGCGACGTGTTGGATCGCGTTGCGACGACGCATCCGGGCTTGATCGCAAAATTTGGCGGGCACGCGATGGCCGCAGGTTTAAGCCTAGAGAAAGCCGATTACCCTCGCTTCGCTACCGCGTTCGACGCAGCGGTGAGAGAAGCAGTGAGTGGCGAGGCTCCTGAGCCTGTCACGGTCACCGATGGCGAGGTTTCGCTCGGTGATTTGACCTTGCCGGTTGCAGAAGAAATCGCCGCTGGCGGCCCTTGGGGCCAGCAGTTTCCGGAGCCCTCATTTGACGGACGCTTCCGTATCGTCAGCCAACGGGTGGTCGGGGAGAAGCATTTAAAATTGATGCTTGAGGCGGGTGGCGTGCAGTTCGATGCAATCGCTTTCAATGTGGTGGCGGATGGCTGGCCCGATGAGCAGGTCACCGAGGTTACTGCGGCGTATCGCCTCGACATCAATGAGTTCCGTGGGCAGCGAAAGCTGCAGTTGATTGTCTCGGCACTTTGCCCCGTCCCGCTGGCATGACAGCCTAGCCTTCGATAGACTCACGACCCTTAAAAATCAAGGACATCAAAAGACTGTGGAAGTCGCTCCGCTACTGAATCAACTCAAGGATATTCGCGCCCGCACCGACGTGCTTAGGGGGTATCTTTGACTATCCTACAAAGAAAGATCGCCTTGCTGAAGTAGAGCTTGAGTTGGCGGAGCCGTCCGTTTGGGACGATGCAGAGCGGGCTCAAGCGTTAGGCCGTGAGCGCTCGGCGCTAGAAGCCGTTGTCGCCACCATTGAGACCCTGGAAGTTGGCCATCAGGATGCCAGTGACCTTATTGAGATGGCGGTGGCTGAGGACGATCAGGAAACCGCCGATGCAGTCTCAGCCGAT
Source organism: Luminiphilus sp. (assembly GCA_965655505.1). Taxonomy (GTDB): domain Bacteria; phylum Pseudomonadota; class Gammaproteobacteria; order Pseudomonadales; family Halieaceae; genus Luminiphilus. The sequence continues at coordinate 135 of CBFHHJ010000208.1, read as the reverse complement.
GTAGCGGAGCTTATCGCTCAGCTCGAGAAGCTTGAGTTTCGGCGGATGTTCTCCGGTGAGATGGATCCCAACAATGCATTCCTTGACGTTCAGTCGGGTTCGGGAGGCACTGAGGCTCAGGATTGGGCCGAGATG
>CBFHHJ010000207.1:0-2505 GCA_965655505.1 Luminiphilus sp. | reverse complement strand
CCGCGAGCACATCGTCTTTGTCAGCAAGCCGCACGCCACCCACCAGATCCGCTGCGTTCTCGCGATCTGCTAGGTATTTGGCCGCAGTCGATGTGGCGCCGCGGGTGGAAAGTGCATACACCGATGCACCATTGGCGGATGCCTGCCTGAAGGCGTCAGCATGAATCGAGACAAACAGGTCGGCCTGATGCTTGCGCGCCAGGTCCCGACGCCCCTTTAAACTCACGTAATAATCCCCCGAGCGAATCATCACAGGGCTAAAGCCCGGTGTGTTTTTGAGTCGGGCCTCAAGCTTCTTGGCGATCTGCAACACAACATGTTTTTCCCGCAGCTTGTTGGGTCCTGTAGCGCCGGGATCTTCACCACCGTGGCCCGCGTCAATCGCCACAATAATGTCGCGGCGATCAGCCAGTTGCTCGACGCTCTTGGTGACTTTCACTTTCTCGCCCTCGGTCGTGAGATCAAACAGGTCGAGTACGAGGCGATGGCCGGTTTGCGCGTTGGGCTCAAGGGGAAAACTTTTGGGGCGCACCTTCGCACCCAAATCAAACACGATCCTCAGATCGTTGCCCTCGCGAACACCGCTGCGCACGCGCTTAACGGGGGTATTGTCGAGGGGTAGATCAATCAACGCGTCCCGCAGGGAGGCATTGGGCATATCAATCACCAAACGGTTTGGATTCTGAAGTTCAAGCAGCGAGTGGGATACCGGCGCTGACAAATCAAACACAACCCGCGTGTGATCCGGTGCGCGCCACAGGCGAACGTCGAGCACTTCGATGTCGCTGGCAAAAGCGCCATGAACCATCAGGCCCATAACCCCTATCACCCATTTAAGACACTGTGTCGGCCTGTTCACTTGCACCCTGTCTGATCCGCGTCGAATGCTTGCTATCCTTGCCCTATGGTGATTGGACGCTCTGTCACTCGCAAGGGGTACTCTGACAGATTTCTTTAGGAAACCAAATCGGCTCACAAGTCGATTCATAAGCTCAGCTGCGCGATGGCGGAACTACCCAGATCGCTTCCCGAGATAAGGCGGGCGCGCCGACCCGACATGTCGGTGTCTGTCTCTGGGGCCTCCAGGCTAAGCTCGATGATCAAGTCTGCCGCGGGTAAAAACGCGCCACCGCGCTCGGGCCACTCGAACAGGACAACAGCTTTCTGATTCAGGTAGTCCCGTAAACCAAGGTAATCGAGTTCTTGGGGGTCGCCGAGCCGATACAAGTCGAAGTGATACACGGCGACACCATCGAGCTCATAGGGTTCGACAATGGTGTAAGTGGGGCTCTTCACGGAGCCGGAGTGACCCAACCCCCGCAGCAATCCCCGACTCAATGTGGTCTTACCGGCACCGAGATCACCGCGCAAATATACGACTGCAGGGGGCTGCAGTCGCTCGGCCAAAACACCGCCCAACCGCTCGGTTGCCGCCTCGTCTGGCAAAAAAAGATCAACAGTTGAATGTGGCGTAGTCGTCATTGCATGAGTGTAACCCGAGCGCGACAACGGGTGGCCTTCGGAATTCAGGTTTGGCGCCCCGACCAGCACTCAGCCCGTTTTTAGGTACCGCCTGTGCCGGTATCTGTCACAATAGTGGCAATGTCGAATACTACGCAGCCTCCTCCCCAAACTGACGCCGCCGACGTCCACAGGCTATCGGCCACCCTGCGTGCTTGGGCGGAGGAACTCGGCTTTCAACAACTCGGCATCACCGGCGTCGATCTCAGCGTTCACGAAGGCTATTTGGCGAAGTGGCTCGAGGCAGGCTACCACGGTGATATGGACTACATGGAACGACACGGCACCAAGCGCAGTCGTCCCGAAGAGTTAGTGCCCGGTACTTGCACCGTCTTATCACTGCGGATGGACTACCTACCCGGCCATGATGACCCCGACGCAGTACTCGCTGCCAGCGAGCTTGGCTATGTGTCGCGCTACGCCCTTGGAAGGGACTATCACAAGCTCATGCGAGGGCGTTTGGCAAAACTCGCTAAACGCATTGAAACGGACCTGGGCGGCGGTCAATACCGCGCCTTTGTCGACAGTGCGCCGGTGCTTGAGCGAGCAATTGCGGAACGCGCTGGGCTTGGCTGGATTGCCAAGAACACCATGCTGATTAACGAGAAAGCGGGGTCGTGGTTTTTCCTCGGGGAGATCTACACCGACATCCCGTTTCCCGCCGATCCGCCAAAAACCGACAAACACTGCGGTAGTTGCAGCGCCTGCATCGAGGTATGCCCAACCAATGCGTTTGTCGAACCCTTTGTGTTGGATGCGCGCAAATGTATTTCGTACCTAACCATTGAACACCCGGGCTCAATTGATCCCGAACTGCGCCCACTGATGGGCAACCGTATCTATGGCTGTGACGACTGCCAATTGGTGTGCCCCTGGAACAAGTTCGCCGTGCCGACCCACGAGCAGGACTTTGCGCCGCGCAATGGCCTCGATTCCGCAGAGCTCACAGACCTGTTTGCTTGGACCGAAACCGAATTCAACGAG
>CBFHHJ010000206.1:0-2517 GCA_965655505.1 Luminiphilus sp. | reverse complement strand
GTGATGGCTATACAGTAAAACCCGTGTTCCAATGAGCGCTCGCATCGATCGATAGCAAGCAAAGTAGGAACTCGTATGAGCCAACCAGTCGTTGCCCAGGCGACACAGCGTGATCGTCAGAAAATACTGCAGACCCTTAAAATGGCGTTTGTTGCAGACCCGATGTTTCGCTGGTTGTTTCCGCAAGCTGCGAGCTATGACGATGCAATGAGCGGCTTCTTTAACGCCTTTGGTGGCAGCGCGTTCGATCAGGGCACCGCGGACACCGTTGAGGATTTGAGTGCCGCTGCGCTCTGGCTGCCACCGGGCGTGGAGCCTGACGGTGAGCAGATGGTGGGCCTGATAGCGCAGCATGCTGATTCTGGGTTGCTCGATGCCGCCATGCCGATTCTAGAGCAGATGGCACACTTCCACCCCGAGGGCGATTGTTGGTACCTCGCGGTGATCGGTGTCGACCCCGCCTATACGGGGCAGGGTCTGGGCGCATCGCTCATGAAGGAAGGGGTTGCCCGCTGTGATCGGGATGGCCTTCTGGCCTACCTTGAGTCATCTAACCCGCGCAATATCTCCCTCTATCAACGTCACGGTTTTGAAATTATCGGAGAGATTCAACACGGCGACTCGCCCATCATGATGCCCATGATTCGTCAGCCTCAATAAAGGAATGATATGACCGCCTATCAACAGCTCGAAAAACGCTTCAAACGCTTATCCGCATTAAACAACGCCATGGGTATTCTCGGCTGGGATCAGGAGACGATGATGCCCGAAGGGGCAGCTCCACCGCGGGCGCAGGTGATGTCCGAGCTTAACGTCATGGCCCACGAAATGATGACCGCCGATGGCCTGCCCGACCTGATCGCTGAAGCGGAGGAGAGCGGTAGTGAATTAGGTGAGTGGCAGCGAGCAAACTTGCGCGAGATCAAGCGTCAGTTTATTCACGCCAACGCAGTGCCTGCGGAACTCATCGAGCGCATGACCATGGCGCAATCGGAATCTGTGATGACCTGGCGTCAGGCGCGCGCCGACAATGACTTCAAAACACTGGCACCGAAGCTCGATGCACTGTTTGCGCTGATTCGGGAGGAAGCGCAAATCAAGGCCGAGGTTCTTGGTGTGAGTCCCTACGAGGCGATGCTGGATCAATATGATCCCGGTCGTCGCGAGGCTGAGATTGATACCCTGTTTGATGATCTCGCGGGCTATCTACCTAGTGAGATTCAACGCATTGTTGAACTCCAATCTCAGGGTCCTGCGGTTATTGAGCCGACGGGCCCCTTTCCGGTCGCCGATCAGGAAGCACTGAGTCGTGCGGTCATGGAGATCCTCGATTTCCCCTTTGATCGAGGTCGTATCGATACGGCAGCACATCCATTCAGCGGTGGCGCAGACGGCGATATACGCATTACAACCCGTTACGAAACCGATGATTTCACCAAGAGTTTAATGGCGGTCATCCATGAGGTTGGGCACGCCCTTTACGAGGACGGTCGCCCCGAGGATTGGCGAGGCCAACCAGTCGGCGATGCCTGTGGCATGACTATCCATGAAAGCCAATCGCTACTGCTTGAGATGCAGGCGGGGCGGTCCGAGGCGTTCATCCGCTTTCTGGTTCCTACGTTGGCAAAAACCCTAAATGGCGAGGGCCCCGCATGGGACCCTGAAAACATCCTGAGGGTATACCGCCGAGTGCAACCTGGGCTAATTCGGGTGTATGCCGATGAAGTGACGTACCCGCTCCATGTGATCTTACGTTACAAGCTTGAGAAAGCGATTCTCAACGACGATATTGCAATCATGGACTTACCCGCTGCGTGGAATGACTTGATGCAGACGTATCTTGGCTTAACACCGGACACCGATAGCGATGGTGTCATGCAGGACATCCATTGGCCCGCCGGGTTGTTTGGTTACTTTCCTACCTATTCTCTGGGTGCGCTTACCGCGGCACAACTCTTTGCGGCCGCCACTAAGGCAGATCCAGAAATTGTAGCGGGACTATCACGGGGTGATTTTAAGCCCCTGTATGCGTGGCTAAACGTGAATGTGCGCGGTGTAGGACGTTTACACTTACCCGATTCGCTCATCGAGAATGCCACCGGGAGTGGTATCAGCACCGCGGCCTTCAAGGCGAATATTCGATCGCGATATTGCTAGGGGCACAGGCACCGGTGCGCTAGAGATCGGTCGGTGTCCTTTGATATAAGACTGTTGATTAGCTTGAAAATATACTGGGATACATTGTGGAAGGATTGATCGAACAACATCTTGATGCACATCAGAAAACGGTGGATGCGCTGCGGGCCTGTCAGGCGAATATTGCTGAGGCCGCGGAATGCTGCATTGCTGCGCTTAAGCGCGGGAATACCATTTTTCTGTGCGGTAATGGCGGGTCGGCCGCGGATGCGCAACATATTGCAGCTGAACTTGTGGGCCGATTTATTGCTGATCGCCGCTCGCTACCGGGCATCGCACTGACCACGGATACCTCGGCCCTGACAGCCATCGCCAATGACT
>CBFHHJ010000205.1:0-2528 GCA_965655505.1 Luminiphilus sp. | reverse complement strand
CCGCAGTCTGATCGAGGTCCCCACCGGCACCAGCCTGCTTCCCCAAGATGCTCGGGAGTACTCCCGCAACCTCGAAGCCCTGCCCGAAGACGAGCTGGACTATTTGCTGCCCAGAACGCTGATGAACGCGCTGCAGCGATTTGCCACCACCCAGTCAATACCCGCGGTATCCGAGTCTGTCCGTGAACAGTGTGATATTGAGGCCGATCGGCTCGACTCCGAGCTGTCGATGGTGCGCTACATTTCCTGGGCAATCCCCTCGATCGGGTTTATCGGCACCGTTAGAGGTATTGGTGACGCACTGGGTCAGGCTTACAAAGCCGTGGAAGGCGATATCTCCGGTGTCACCGTCAGCCTAGGGGTAGCTTTCAACAGTACCTTTGTGGCGCTGGTGCTGAGCATCATCATCATGTTTGCCCTGCATCAATTGCAGCTTTCTCAGGAGCGACTGGTTTTAAGCACCCAGCGCTACATTGATCGTAAACTGCTGCGTCACCTGGCGGTGCCTAAGCCATGATGGGCGTTCTCGATCTCAACGACGTCGCCCTTAGACTCTGGTATCGGGATGACAGCCTGCACTCTCCGGGCTACGCCTGGTTTGATGGCAACGGGTATCACTTTGGGACGACTGCAAGTCAAACCAGTCGGCGCACACCGCGAGCAGTCAACACGCGATTCTGGTCGCAGCTTAATACCCAAGCCCTCACCCCTGCGGTGGGCCCTGCGCGGCACGCGGCGGATTTAGTACACGGGCATCTTGAATCGCTCCATCAAAGCGTTGGTGCCCCAGAAAAGGTGCTAATTGCAGCGCCAGGGAATATGACCCGCGAACAACTCTCGATGTTACTGGGCATTGTTCAAGCACTGCCCTTCAATATCGGTGGACTGGTCCACCGCACCAGCGTACTCGGTGCCGCCAGCGGTTTGGATCAGGGCCTCCATGTTGAGCTGCAGCTGCATCAGCTGGTTGTTACCCCCTTCCAAACGGTTGATGGTCATACCGAGGCCGGCGAATCTCAAACACTCCCCGGCCGCGGTCTGCTGGCACTACAGGACCAGCTGGCCACGGCCATTTCAGGACTGTTTGTCGCACAGACCCGTTTTGATCCCCTGCGTAGCGCAGACGCCGAGCAAATTCTGTACGACAGCCTCGGATCGATACTCCAGACCATTGGCCAACGGGGGGAGACCGCCCTAGAGATTGATGGCTACCGCGCCCGTATTAGCCTTGGGGATCTCACTGGCATTGGTCAACGGCTAGCGGATCAACTGGCGCCTCTTTTGGATCAGGACCTTGCTGTGTTGTTGGAATACCCCCTCTCACTGCTGCCAGGCCTTGCGCTGGCGAATGAGGTTCGGTCAATCAACAGCGATGCGCTACACGGGCTCATCAACGAGCAGTTAGGCCAGCTCGAGCAATCCCCAGATGCGCTGGTGTTAAAGCGGCAAGTGCCTCGCCCAGCTTCTACGCGCGATGCACTCTCGGCCGATTCTGCACCGACATCCGCGGATGGCTTAGCCGATACCCCAGCATATACCCCAGCCGGCATCCTAGACGAGAAGGTAAATGACCCGGCGCTTCAGATCGCCGAGCCCGCCTTGCGACCCACCCACCTGCTGCAAGGAAACCGTGCCACAGCCATTAGCTCGAATGCGCCTCTCGCGGGCGGGATCGAACTTCGTTTTGACGGCGACACTCTGGCACTAACGGGCACTGTTCCCCCAGATTTTCTTGTCAACGGCGCGGTTGCGACCCCGGGTTGCATTCTCAGAGCGGGGGATGAACTCAGCGATTCTCTGGGCTTCCAAGCCCGATTAATCATCGTCGAGGACTAATCATTGGGGCGGCGTAAACGCCAGGCATCGACCTTTAACCTCAGCTTCTTGGACATTATGTCCTGTGGCTTTGGCGCGGTCGTACTTGTGTTTTTGATCATCGACCATTCCATGGAGGTCGAGACGCGCACGATCAATGCTCAGGTGTACTCCGAAATTGACCTGCTCGAAGAAGACATTCGAGAAGGCCAAGAGGGGTTAGTTCAACTGCGCAATGCCATCACCAGTACCGATTCAGATATCGTCGAAGCTCAGGGGCGCGCGACACGGGTTACCGAGGAGCTCGACAACTACGAGGCGCTCATCGCAGCGATTGAGCAAGATGGCTTTACCGACACCAGTGACATTGACGCCTTGAAAGCGGAGATCAACCGACTGGAAGAAGAGGTCAAATTACTCAAAGAAGCGTCTGAAGCCGAGGCCGGTCGAAGTGCACGGGAATTCGTGGGCGAAGGTAATCGACAGTACCTCACGGGCATGAATCTCGGTGGCAACAAAATCGCGATTCTGGTCGATGTATCCTCCAGCATGCTGAGCGATAAATTGGTTAACGTCATTCGGTTACGTAACATGAATGAGACCGTGCAGCGCGAGGCTGAAAAATGGGTTCGCGCACTCGATACCGTTGACTGGCTAACCGCACAGCTGCCGATCAATTCTCGCTATCAGATTATCGCGTTTAACACCGAGGC
>CBFHHJ010000204.1:0-2556 GCA_965655505.1 Luminiphilus sp. | reverse complement strand
CGCATCCCATGCCGCGAGTGGTGGTGTTTATGGCTATCGCCGTGTTCACCTGGATTTGCTGGAGCTCGGTGAAACCTGCGGCAAGATCCGTGTTTGGCGAATCATGCAGGCCAATAAAATCAGCGCTTTACGTGGCTACAAGAAGCCAAGGCATATCTCAGGGCGACCTTCCATCCTGGCGCCCAATGTCCTGGACCGCGAGTTTACTGTTCAAAAGCCCGATTCTGCGTGGGTCACCGACATCACCTACATCAGAACCTGGCAGGGTTGGCTTTATCTGGCCGTGGTGATTGACCTCTACTCACGCAAAGTCGTTGGATGGTCAATGAAGCCCACACTCGCCCGTGAGATCGTTCTGGACGCGCTTATGACTGCGATCTGGCGGCGCAAGCCACAGCACAATGTCGTGGTGCACTCGGATCAAGGCTCGCAGTACGGCAGCGACGATTGGCAACGCTTCTGTCGACACCACAATCTCACGCCCAGCATGAGTCGTCGTGGCAGCTGTTGGGATAATGCCGTTGCCGAATCTTTCTTCAGCAGCCTGAAGAAGGAGCGCATTCGAAAGCGCATTTACAAAACCCGTGAAATGGCTCGCGCCGATATCTTCGATTACATTGAGGTGTTCTATAATCGAACACGCCGACACAGCCACCTTGGCGGTGTCAGCCCTGAGGCCTTCGAATCGGCCTCATTGTGAGGCTGGCGAGTGTCCAGAAAAGTAGGTCATTCCAAATGATACGTGTCACCATCATGGTGTTAGGGTACATCTGCTTAGCGATAGGGTTCGTTGGCATTCTGACGCCCATTCCCCTCGGCTTGGTCTTCTTTGTGCTCGCTTTGTTGATGCTGATCCCGACGTCCCCCCTGGTTGTTCGCTTGATTCAAAAGGTCCGCAAAAAATCTCCAAGGTTTGATCGGATGCTCGAGGGCATCGCTCGGCGTTTGCCATCGCCCTACCGACGCATCTTAAAAACTACCGATCTCGAGATGATGGACCGGCATTTTCATTGACCGCGTGGCGGCCTTTCTCTCCTGCTCTGCGCTTGAGAGCCATTAGGAATAGCGACCAACACCGCACGCAATGCGTTCACGAATTACTTTAGATGCTCGTGCTTCACCCAATCAACTTCCATGGTCCACTGTTTGGTCGTCATTGGCGCGTTGTTAATTTTTGCAAAGTTTAAAATCGCAAACATTGGTTCGGGGAAGGTGTGTTGCTGGTCTTCAATCCGGTATACCTCATTGCCGTCGAGCCTAAAGATCATATCGCCCTCGAACCACTCCACGGAATACTCATGGTATTCGTCAAGGTTGGCTTTCTGAACGAGCATCGATGACTGCCAGTCCCCTTCACCGCAGGCGCCGCCGTTTGCGATGATGCGTGCAGCGTAGTGATTCGCCCCGCCGTCAGCGTGGTGTTCGAAGATATCGATCTCACCCGAGCCAGTGAGTGGCCAGCACACGTTTTCGTTTGGTTGCTCGATTGGCGGTTCATTGTTGTAGGCACCCAACAACCACCAGGCCGGAAACATTCCGGCTTGTCCGCTGCTTTCAACGCGAAGGCGCGCAGTCCAGCGTCCTCGAGTCCGCTCGACGCGATTTTTGCTTGTGATGCGGCCTGCGACCCAGCGCGTATCAGGATGTTGCTCTCCGGCTTTGTTCCAACTGAAACATTCGATGTCTCTTCCGAGATCCACTACCCGAAGCTTCAGGGTGCCGTCACTGACTTCGCGGGTGCCATATTGGCCCTCAGGTACGTAGCAATGATCTTCTCCATTAACCCAAACGGACTGATCCTGCCAGTGAGCGAGGTTGAAGCTCTCAAAATCATCGAAAAAGCTTACATCCCACTGTGGCTCACCTTTCTGGCCGCCATCTGCATGGCCGAAAGGTGCCCAGGAGACCGCTGCGAACACAAGGTATAACGTTGACCTCGATAACCAGCGACGATTATCTTTTCTAAGCAAAGCGTGGTGAATTCTCTTCATTTGGCTGCTCTTTTTATTCTGTTGACTGCAGTTGCGACGGAATTCCTCGCGATAGCGATCGTTGATTCCCAGTTCTCCGGCCCGGTACCTTAGGTGGTCAACCGTCTGCAGGCCACCAGGCCCGCGATAAGCTGGTCTAATTTTGCGGCATGTTGGATCTGCCCCGCACTGGATGGTGGTCGCGTTGAGGTATTGACTGATAAAACGTTGTTTTACGCCATGGAGACCGACTACCTGAGAACGGTAGATCATTGATATAGTACTTACCCACGATCAATATTTGCTTATAGTTGGCGGGTAGAAGTCCTCGAGACTCATTCCTACTCAAACTCAATCAAACCAACGTTTTCCCTATCTTTTAAAAGGTTTTTCCATGCCAGTTTATGAAGCGCCCGTTCGGGATATGAAGTTCTTGATTCACGACGTACTCGGCCTTGATCGCTACAGCGATCTGCCGGGCTTTGCAGATGCGTCTCCCGATATCATCGATGCCATCCTTGAGGAGGCAGGACGCTGGCATCAAGAAGTGCTGCAGCCGCTAAACGCAGTGGGCGATAAAGAAGGC
>CBFHHJ010000203.1:0-2571 GCA_965655505.1 Luminiphilus sp. | reverse complement strand
TCAAATTCACGCCGAGTGGCCGTGTTGATCTTCATCTGCACGCGGTAGAAGGAGCCTTGGTGATCGACGTCAACGATACCGGCAGAGGAATTGCCGATGTCAACGCCATCTTTAAACCGTTCTTTTCCACTGACCCTATTGATTGGCTAGATGGCGTCAACTCAACGGGTCTGGGCTTATCGGTGACACAGGAACTGTGTATTGGGATGCACTTAAAGCTAGACGTAACAAGCACACCCAGCAAAGGGTCACGTTTCCGGCTTAGCATACCCAGTGAACTTCGCTGCACCACGACAAGTCACTCGCGCGAGAATGACGGCGATCCTCAACCACTTGGACTCGGTAAGGGGCGGAAATTACTGATCGTGGATGACGATGCAGTGAATCGAAAGATTCTGTCGCTGAAGCTGCGGCAACTGGACCGGTGCGTCGATGAGGCTGTGAACGGACTTGAAGCCCTTAAAGCGATCTCTGAGGTGGATTACACGGGCGTGATAACGGACCTCCATATGCCCGATCTCGGCGGCCTGGGTCTTCTCGAGGACATCGCGAAAACAAACGACAACCCGCTACCTGTCATCGTCGCATCGGCAGACCCTCGCGAAACCGTTTGGCAGGCATGCGAGACCGCTGGCGCGAGCTGTTATCTGCAGAAGCCCTTTGATACCGAAACCCTGGCCGCAGCCCTCGCCGAGAGCTTTTCGAGCCCCTAACACACGAGCGGCCACGTGAGTGGCCGCCAGTTCTTCTAAAGGCAGCCGCCCAATCGTCTGCAAGAGACTCTGGGACAGCTACAGGCCTTCACCAACCGGTGATTTCGCCCAGCGCGTTGCCAATCTCAGCAAGCGAGCGCACGGTTTTCACGCCAGCGTCTTCCAAAGCCGCAAACTTTTCGTCTGCAGTGCCTTTACCACCTGAGATGATGGCACCTGCATGCCCCATTCGCTTACCTTTGGGTGCCGTGACGCCAGCAATATAGGAAACTACCGGTTTGGTAACGTTGGCTTTAATGTACGCCGCAGCTTCTTCCTCAGCGGTTCCGCCGATCTCACCAATCATTACGATCGCTTCAGTTTGAGGGTCATTCTGGAACATTTCCAGGATATCGATGAAGTTTGACCCGGGAATCGGATCACCCCCGATTCCTACGCAAGTAGACTGCCCATAACCCGCATCGGTGGTTTGCTTAACGGCCTCATAAGTCAGTGTCCCCGACCTGGAAACAATACCGACTTTACCTGGCTTGTGAATATGGCCCGGCATGATGCCAATCTTGCACTCTCCAGGTGTGATAACGCCGGGGCAGTTAGGCCCCACCAGGCGAACACCCAGCTCATCACATTTAACCTTGGCATCGAGCATGTCGAGGGTAGGAATCCCTTCGGTGATACAGACAATCAGTTTGATACCACCGTTAGCCGCCTCAAGGATTGAGTCCTTGCAGAACGCCGCTGGGACGTAAATGACGGAGGCATCGGCCCCGGTCTCAGCGACCGCTTCGGCGACGGTGTTGAATACCGGCAGTCCAAGATGCTCCTGCCCGCCCTTACCCGGGGTCACGCCACCCACCATCTTAGTGCCGTAGGCGATGGCCTGCTCAGAATGGAAAGTACCCTGAGATCCAGTGAAGCCCTGGCAAATCACCTTGGTGTCTTTATTAATCAGAACGCTCACTTGGCACCTCCTGCTGCAGCAACAACCTGTTCGGCTGCATCGGTCAAACTAGTTGCCGCGATGATGTTAAGACCCGAATCAGCCAGCACTTTCTGGCCCAATTCAGCGTTGTTACCCTCTAAGCGCACAACCACGGGCACATCGACACCGACCTCTTCAACAGCGCCAATCACGCCCTCTGCAATCAAATCGCAGCGAACAATACCGCCAAAAATATTAATAAGAACGGCTTTGACATTGTCATCGGAGAGGATAATTTTGAAGGCCTCGGTGACGCGCTCTTTGGTGGCACCACCGCCGACATCGAGGAAGTTTGCGGGTGAACCGCCGTGAAGCTTAACGATGTCCATCGTTCCCATGGCGAGCCCGGCCCCGTTGACCATGCATCCGATCGTGCCATCGAGCGCAACGTAATTCAGCTCCCACTGTGCTGCGTGAGCCTCTCGCTCGTCTTCCTGTGAAGGATCGTGCATTTTCTGCAAATCTGCGTGGCGATATAGCGCGTTGGAATCAACAACGACCTTAGCGTCGAGACAGTGAAGATTGCCTTCATCAGTAATTACCAGCGGATTCACCTCGATCAACGCGAGATCCTTATCTTTGAACAGATTCGCAAGGCCGGTGAATATTTGTACAAACTGCTTGACCTGAACCCCGCTCAGGCCCAACCGGAAGGCAAGATCGCGACCCTGATAAGGCTGAGGTCCGACTAGCGGGTCAATCTCGGCTTTGAGAATTTTTTCAGGGGTTTCATGGGCAACCTTCTCAATCTCGACACCGCCCTCGGTGGACGCCATGAAGACGATCCGCTGGGTTGCGCGATCGAGTACTGCGCCAAGATAGAGCTCTTCTGCGATGTCAGTACAGGTCTCAACCAAAATCTTCGAGACAGGCTGA
>CBFHHJ010000202.1:0-2600 GCA_965655505.1 Luminiphilus sp. | reverse complement strand
CAGCGTTCAGCGTTCAGCGTTCAGCGTTCAGCGGCCTCTAACAACTCATCAATCATCATCAAGGACAGCCCCCAAATTTGGTGCCGTTCGAAAATATAGGAATCTGTCTCCAGCTTCTCACCTCGCCATTCCCATTTTTTGGGGACGCGATTACCTCGATCCAGCAGGAAGGCCAGAGGCACCCAGAGCACCGAATCGACTTCATGGTTCAGCGTTAGCGGCGGCATCTCGTCCACCAAAAAGACGTAGGGCGTCACCAACATCTCAGGTCGATCGGGTCGCCAGCCGGTATTCACATCGCCGAGCTCGCAGATGAGGCGGCCATGTTCGGCGAGATCAAGACCCACCTCTTCGCGGGTTTCTCTAAGCGCACAGTCAAAATCACTGTGATCCTCTCGGTCTCGTCGACCACCGGGGAACCCCATGTGTCCAGACCAGGGGTCACCCACCCGTTGCGCTCGACGAATCATTAGCAATTCAACTTGGTCATCTTCCTCTCGCAAAACGATCGCGACCGCGGCGCGTTTTTGAACGGGCCCATAATGATCGGTAGGTTTGGGATGGCGTTTCAACCGTTTAACCAGTTGCTCGATGACGATGGACATAAAGGGCGGTCGATTCTCCGATACGTGTTCAATCAAGAAGGCTATCAAACAGCCCGGATTGGCAGTCTACACTGTCGGCGACTGCCATTTCCCACGAACCCGAACGTTTAACAGGCAACATGGCACACCGCTAGCGATTCAATTGGACGGCATTTAGAAATGTCCAAATGACACAGACAATCCCAACCGCCACCTCGGTTCGGGTATGATGGTACTTGCGCTAATTCAATGCCAAGTCGCCGATCCCAGTCCGTGGTTTTCCTAGGATTTGCGTCTATTTCCAACGACACAAGGATTCAGACAACGTGAAAAAGTATGCCGCTTATGCGATCGGCGCCGCACTTGTTGACACCGAGATTCAGGTATCTGACGACGACCTGGCCAGAATGGGCGTCGATAAAGGCATGATGACCTTGGTCGATGAAACGCGGCAAGGTGAACTGCTTTCGCATCTTAGCGATCATCTGGTGCGTGCAAGCCACGCATCGGGCGGGAGCGCCGGCAACTCAATGATCGCCACCGCGCTTTTTGGGGCGCCCACGTTTATGAGCTGCAAAGTGGCCGCAGACCCAGACGGTGACATCTATCTTGGCGATCTGGAGACCTCGGGGGTTTCCCACAGCCTTCACGATAAGCGCGAGCCCGGCACCACCGGCAAATGCTTGGTGCTTATCAGCCCCGATGCTGAACGCAGCATGAATACCTTTCTGGGCGCCTCAGAGCAGCTCTCGGTTGTCGAAGTCGATGACTCGGCTATCGCCGATTCTGAGTGGGTGTATCTCGAGGGCTATCAGGTAACCTCGCCCACGGGCCACGCCGCAGCGGTCCACACCCGCAAGACCGCCGAAGCCGCCGGAGTGAAAACGTCTATCAGCTTCTCTGACCCCGGCATGGTGGAGTTCTTCAGGGACAACATGAGCGAGCTGATTGGCGGCGGTGTTGATCTGGTGTTTTGTAACGAAGCCGAAGCGCTGGAATGGGGCAAGACCGATTCAATGGCAGAGGCAATCGAGGCGATCAAACAAGTTGCCAAGACCTTTGTAATCACATTGGGCGCGAAAGGCGCGATTACCTTTGATGGCGAGACGCTGGCCGACGTGGCCGCCCACAAGGTCGACGCCGTTAACACCAACGGCGCCGGCGACATGTTCGCAGGGGCTTTTCTCTACGCGCTGTCCCGGGGTGAAAGTTACCAACGAGCGGCTGAGTTTTCGGTTCGCGCCGCCGGCGAAGTGGTGAAATACTTTGGTCCTCGCCTGAAGCCCGATGAATACCGAGCGCTGCGCGAGGAATTTTTCGGCGATTAAGCACCCTAATTCGTGACGACCATTGATTCACAAGGATGACAGACATGAGCGACGAAGACGTCAAGCCAAAAATCAAGCATGACCCGCTCTACCAAATGCTGCGGCAGGAGGAGATCGATGCCTTTAACGCCAATCGTGACGAACTCGACACCAGTCACCTCAAGAGCGGTGACTATCGGGGTCGCGATTTGCGCAAGATGAACGCGCGGGGCCTCGACTTCAGCAACGCTTACTTCCGCAATGCCGATTTGTCCGGCATCGATTTTCGGGAAACCAATCTTGAGGGAGCAAGTCTCAAAGACGCCAAGATCTCGGGCGTTTACTTCCCCGAGGAAATACCCGCCGAGGAAATTCGCCTGTCCCTCGATACGGGTACCCGGCTGCGCTACGTACGTCGATAATCGTTCTAGTGATCTTGCCCATGAAAAGAACCCTTACCGGCCTGCTGCTGTGGATCGTATCTGCTGTCGCACTCGCGCAAGGCGGCCTTGGCGGTCTGGCTCAGCAGTCGAACGACTTTCTGCCGGTCGATGAAGCCTACAAGCTCGAAGTCGAAGTGGTGGATGATCAACGCGTTCGTCTGTATTGGCAGATCACTGATAACTACTACCTGTATCAGCACCGCTTCAAAGCGACCCTTGAAGATGCCAATGGCTCGATAGCGACGAGCTTTGAATTTGCACCGGCG
>CBFHHJ010000201.1:0-2626 GCA_965655505.1 Luminiphilus sp. | reverse complement strand
AAGACGAGTCCACCGTTGGGCTCAAGTTCTTTATCGATCCCGGCAAGCGTACTTATGTGCGTCGTATTACGTTCACCGGCAACCTGCGTACGACTGATGATGTGCTGCGCCGAGAAATGCGCCAGATGGAATCGGCACCGGCCTCTGCAGGCGCAATAGAACAGTCTCGTATACGACTGCAGCGACTTGGATTCTTTAAAACTGCTGACGTTGAGACCAATGAAGTTCCGGGACACGACGATCTCATCGACGTGGACTTTACTGTCGAAGAACAGTCGTTTGGCAGTATCGGTGGCAGCGTCGGTTATGCCCAGGACGCGGGACTCATCTTGGGGCTCAACCTGCAGCAAAACAATTTCCTCGGCACGGGGCGTCGGGTCGGCATCAACCTGAATTCGTCGCGCTTCCAGGATTCCGCCAGCTTCAATTACACCAATCCCTATTTCACAGAAGATGGCGTCAGTCGTGGATTCAGCATTTTCTATCGAAAGGCTGACCTGTCCGAGATTAACGTGGCGAGCTACACCACCGATACGGTCGGTGCTGCGCTTAACTTTGGCTACCCACTGAGTGAGACTGAGCGACTTGGTTTCTCGCTGGGTGTTTCAGACACCAAGATCACCGTGGGCGATTTTGCCGTGCAGGAAATTCAGGCAAGCCCGCGACTGAATCGCGATGTCGAAAACTGGTACGAGAGCACGTTGCAGGCTGATGGTACCTACGCAGCTCCCGAGGTATTGGTCCCTATCCAAGACTTGCCTTTGACGGCGCTCACGCTGCCCGCTGAACCGGGCTTCATCGACCTCAATGGAGATAATTATCTCAACTACACCATGACCGGTTCCTGGTTGCAGTCAACGTTGAACCGGGGGCAGTTGGCAACGCGCGGTGCATCGCAATCGCTGTCACTTGAAGTTTCGGTGCCGCTGTCCGACCTTGAGTTCTACAAGCTCAATTACCGTGGAGAACTCTATGTGCCGCTGTACCGAGAATTCACGCTGCACTTGCGTGGTGAGCTTGGCTATGGCGGCGGTTACGGCTCGACCAGTGAGTTGCCATTCTACGAGCACTTCTTCGCCGGTGGTTTTGGTTCTGTTCGCGGTTTTGAAAACAATACCCTCGGTCCGCGCAGTACCCCGGCGATTCAGTACATCGCCAATCAGCCGATCACTGAGATTGACGAGAACGGACTTCCGACTGAGATCGGTGGCCCCGATGGTCGTCAATTTGGTTACGTTGTTGATCCCACTACCGGCAAGATCGTAGTGCAGCCTGTGGTGACACAGCCGCAACCGTTTGGGGGTAACGTATTGATGGAGGGCACCGCGGAAATCCTGTTCCCCATGCCATTTATCAAGGATCGCAGCTCACTGAGATCGGCGTTCTTCTTCGATGTGGGTAACGTGTTCAACACTCAATGTTCTGTTAATCAAGTGAATTGTTTTGATATTGATGCGGGTGAGCTGAGGTATTCTGTGGGGATTGGCATCACGTGGCTCTCGGGCTTTGGTCCACTGACGTTCAGCCTCGCGAAACCCCTAAATGCGAGCCCCATCGACGAACGTGAGTCGTTCCAGTTCACTATGGGTCGTGGTTTCTAATTTTTTTCTTCGGTAAATGGAGGTTTTTGTGAAGAGTATTGTAAAGCTGGCTGCTGTCATGACACTGCTGGCAATGCCTATGGTTGCTGCAGCACAGGGCAAAATCGCGGTGGTTAATTTAGAGGAAGCGATTTTGCAGACTGATTATGCGCAGGAGCGGTTGGCGCAGTTCGAGGCCAATGAAGATTTTACGGCCGATAAGAACGAATTCGAGGGCTTACGAAAAGAACTCGACGGCTTGCTTGAAGCATTTCAGCGCGATCAAGCGGCGATGAGCGAAGACCAGAAGGTGGCTGCGCGCCAAAAGATGCAGAGCAAAAATTCAGATATTGAATATGTCGCCAAAAAACTTCAGGCGATGCAGCAGCAAAATGCGCAGCGTGTTTTCCAAGAATTGGCTCCCAAAGCACGGGAAGTCCTGCGGGATATTATTGCCACGGAGCAGATCGGCTTATTGCTCGGGCAGCAGATGGTCATTCACGCGGACCTCAGTTACAGCATCACTGCAAAAGTGACTGATAAGTTAAACCAACTGCCTGCCGCTGAGTAATCAGCTGGCCACCCGGCATGCTGACACTCGGGGAGATCGCTGAAGCCCTTTCTCTGGAGTTCCGGGGGGCCTCGGATGTCCCTTTGACGGGTCTCGCATCGCTGGACTTGGCTGGACCCCAGCATCTGAGTTTCGTCTCAAGCAAGAAGTATTTGCGGCAGCTCGATTCCACAGGCGCGGGAGCCGCGATAATTCACCCTGATTGGCTCGATCATTGGTCGGGCCCCAGCTTGCTTTGCGATCAGCCGTATCTGGCCTATGCGCGCGCGACGGCACTGTTTGATGATCGCCCTCTGCCTTCTGGTTCGATGCATGCCAGCGCTGTTGTTGATGAATCCGTGTCGATCGGTGCCAACGTGACCGTGGACCCCGGGGCTGTGATAGAGCAGGGCGTTGTGTTGGGCGACAACGTCTGGGTGGGTGCTAACGTCTATATCGGCCACGATTGCCGGATTGGTGCTGGCACACGTTTGCA
>CBFHHJ010000200.1:0-2659 GCA_965655505.1 Luminiphilus sp. | reverse complement strand
CTGGGATCAATATCAAGGTGTTCCCCGGTAACAGCATTGTTAAGTTAGATACCAAACAGCATTTACCGTGGCTTGACCAGTCGAGCCAGCAGGCGAAGGATCTGGCACGTTTTGATTGGTTTTCAAACCGCTATCTCGCAATTGATCGAGACAACCCGCTGTTGATTGTCGACGTGCGCTACTCAATGTTGCCCAACGAGATTAAGGGTCTGTGGGGTATAGAGCTCGATCCGGATGCGCCTGCTGACGCGCACGTGAACTACGTTGTGCAGAGAAACCCCAGTGCCGAGCGACTCGATCAGCTACTGACGATGCTGTTCGATTAACCCTGAGCGTTATTGGCTTCCAATGCGGCAATCGCCGCATCAAGGCTTAACAGGCGCTGTGCTTCAGCGAGGTGAAGTAGCTCGACCATTTTTCCATTGAGTCGAATGACGCCTTTACCCTGGTTGGCCGGATCGTCAAATGCAGCGCACACCGCACGGGCGTCTTTGAGGGCTGTATCACTCGGCTTGAAAATCTGATTTGCGCTGTCGAGTTGGCTGGGGTGAATCACCGATTTGCCGTCAAAGCCTAGTCGTCGACCTTGCAGACACTCATATTCAAGACCTGCTAGGTCTCCGATCGCGTTGTAGACGCCATCGATAGCGTCGATATTATGGGCCCGCGCGGCGGTGATAACTGCCGCTAGAGCGAAGGCAATAGCGCTACGATCAACATCAGACTCTGCTCGCAGCTCCTTGTAGAGATCATTGCTCCCTACGACTAAACCAGCGAGTCGCGTCTTTGCAGCACAAGCGGCGATGTTAGAACAATTCAGAACGCCCATGGGTGTCTCAATCATCCCCCAAATGGCGATTTCGCCATGGAGGTTGGCGTCACTCAGTTGCTCATTGATGGCAAGGATGTCATCGGCGTCGCCGACTTTAGGCAGTAGCACTCCATCAGGGTGTGCCTCGATAACCATTCGTAAGTCGTCACGTCCCCACTCAGAGTTAAGAGGGTTGACGCGAATCCAGCGCTCGCGAGCACCAAAGCCTCCGTCGAGGAGTGTACTTGCTACCTCTGCGCGCGCTTCCACTTTGGCCTCGGGGGCCACGGCGTCTTCTAAATCAAAGATCACAACATCGGCGGGCAATATCCGAGCCTTTTCCATGGCCCGGGTGTTCGACCCGGGCATGTAGAGACATGATCGCCTCGGACGATCGGTTGTGACGGGACTCACGGCGTGCTTAGGTTCAACCTTGGGTGGATTGATAATAATCCATCAGGATTTGCGCAACCTCGGGGCGTGAGAACTCGGGCGGCGGTGCAATACCCTGACCGAGCATCTCCCGTACCTTGGTACCCGATAACAAGATGAAGTCGTCTTTCTCATGATCAGGCGCCTCGCGCATCATCACGACTTTGCCTAGCTTCTTCGACCAAGCTGTGTGGTCTGCCTTGAAAATTTCAATATCAAGGGCATCGCTGGGCACGCTTTCATCAAAAATTGTTTGCGCATCAAATGGACCGTAGTAATCACCAACGCCTGCATGGTCTCGGCCAACAATAAGATGCGTGGCGCCCATGTTTTGCCGGAACACTGCATGCAAGACAGCTTCTCGTGGCCCAGCGTAGAGCATGTCAAAACCGTAGCCGCTTACCATCACACTGTTGGGCGGGAAGTACACATCAACCATTTTGCGTATGCATGCGTCGCGCACGTCCGCGGGAATGTCGCCCTGCTTTAACTTGCCTAGCAGCATGTGCACGATGCAGCCATCAGCCTCGAGGCGCTCCATAGCCATACGGCAAAGTTCTTCATGAGCGAGATGCATGGGGTTGCGCGTCTGGAACGCGACAACTTTGTTCCATCCGCGTTGAGCGATGTCATCGCGAATTTCATATGCAGTTTGGAACGTATCGGGAAAATCCGCTTGAAAGTAGCTAAAGCTCAACACGTCAACTGGACCGGAAAGTGCTCGATGTCCAAGGCCGGTAAAGGTGGCGACGCCCGGGTGTTCCGGATCGAGTGTGCCGAAGATCTGCTCGGCCATTTGACTGATCTGTGCGTCGGAAACCTCGTCGACACCGGCAACGTTCATGATGGCAAGTACGGGATTGCCGTCAACATTGGGGTCTCGTAATGCAACGCGATCACCAGGATTTATCGAGCTGTCATCGGTCAGGTTGAGTACTGGCACGGGCCAGAACAAGCCGTCCGTGGTGCGCATATCACGCGCTACTGACAAAGCATCATCCAGGTTCATAAACCCAGTGAGCGGGTTGAAATAGCCTGCACCCAGCATGACCGCGTTAGCTGCAGCTGCAGAATTGAGCAGCAAGGAGGGCAGCGACTCCGCTTCGCGCAGCAACGCAGTTCGCGCGCCGTCATCGGTGACGTATAAGGGGTTCAGTTCGGTTGAGCCATGGGGATTGATCACGTCGGTTCTCCAGTATTCAGTTGGCTAGGATGCCCTGCTTTTCGAGATAGTCGATCAGGATGTCAACTTCTTCCTGCAAGCTCATTGTGTCGGAATGCAAATGTAATTCGGGACTGTTCGGGGCTTCATAGGGGTCATCAATGCCGGTGAAATTTTTGATTTCGCCTGCACGGGCTTTATTGTATAGTCCTTTGGGATCGCGTTTTTCAGCTTCTGCAAGACTGCAATCAACA
>CBFHHJ010000199.1:0-2746 GCA_965655505.1 Luminiphilus sp. | reverse complement strand
TTTTGGGCCCAGAAAAGCTGCCATCCTCACCAACTTCTGCGCCACAGTAGTACACTGCTCCCCAGACTCTGGACACGCTAAGGACCCCACTTGAGGGTAATCCCACAAGATATACACGCCATTGACCCAAAATTGGTCAGCACGGCTGCCGCTAGCATCGTTAAACGCTTGCGCGAGGTCGGCTATGAAGCATTTATCGTCGGCGGCGCTGTACGCGATCTGATGCTCAATGGTCAGCCGAAAGACTTTGATGTCGCAACCAATGCCACACCAGAGCAGGTAAAAGCCGCGTTCAGGAACGCCCGCATTATCGGTCGTCGTTTTCAAATCGTGCATGTGCGTCAGGGTCGCGAAGTCATCGAAGTGACAACCTATCGCGGCCACCACGACAGTGATCAAGCAAAACCAACCACTAGCAAGCAGTCGGATAAAGGCCTGCTGTTACGGGACAACGTCTACGGCACGCTGGAAGAAGATGCGGTAAGACGCGATCTCACGGTCAACGCCATGTATTACGACCCCGAGGCACAAACCGTGCTGGATCAAATGGCGGGCGTCGATGACATCAAGGCGCGCCTAATACGAATTATCGGCGATCCGGCGACCCGGTACCGAGAGGACCCCGTCCGGATGCTCCGGGTCGTTCGCTTCTCCGCCAGGCTTCAGTTCGATATTGAATCAGACACCGAGCTCGCCATAGAGGCCTGCGGCCCGCTGCTGCAGGAAGTGCCCGCTGCGCGCCTCTTTGATGAGTTCCTTAAGCTGTTCATGTCCGGCTACGCCAAAGCGACTTTTTTGTTGCTGCTCGAGCACGACTTACTGCGCTATCTCTTTGCAGAACCCGCCGTAGAAATCGCCGCCAAGCCCCAGTACAAACAGTTGGTCGCGCTCGCAATGGACAGCACAGACCGGCGCGTTCGTCAGGACCGGCCCGTCACCCCTGCATTTTTGCTCGCAGCCTTGCTGTGGCCCGCGGTTCAGCCCCTCACTCGGCGACTGCAACACCAGGGTGAATCAATACCCCAGTCGCTTAACAGCGCTGGCCAACAGGTGACGGCCGCTACCTGCCAGCAAACCGCGATTCCCAAGCGCTTTTCGATGCCCATGCGTGAAATGTGGGAAATGCAGCCGAAGTTGGAGCGGATGCAACCCAAGCGCGTCAAAGATCTGATAGCAAGTCGACGCTTTCGGGCCGCTTATGATCTGTTATTGCTGCGCGAGCAGTCAGGAGAGACCCTTGGGGATGCTGGAGCATTCTGGACCGAGCAACAAACCCTGTTCCCCGAACTGGTAGGATCTGCGCCCGCCCCTGAGCGGCCCGCGGGTGGTCGACGGCGGCCTCGACGACGGCGACCACAATGATCACCACAAGGCTCCGCTGTGCCGCCTAAGCATAGGGATGCGTTCATTGGCCTTGGCGCTAATATCGGCGAACCTCTTGAGCAACTACAGCAGGCAGTTCGGGAGCTAGAGGAGACACCGGGGATTCTTTTGGTGGCCGCGTCATCCATTTACCAGTCGCTGCCGCTTGGACCTCAGGATCAACCAGACTTTTTCAATGCCTGCCTGCACTTACGTACCAACATCGAGCCCTACCCGTTGCTTGGCATTCTCAAAGATATCGAAGCCCGCATGGGACGCAGGCTGTCACGTCGCTGGGGCGAACGGTGCATCGACCTTGATTTACTGCTCCTCGGTGAGACCATGCTGACGAGCACCGAACTCACACTGCCTCACCCCGGCATGCATGAACGCGCCTTCGTCCTCAAGCCACTTGCCGAGCTGATATCTAGCGATTTTAAGATGCCAGATGGTCGTGAACTTGGTAAATTACTTGCCGCCTGCCCCGAACCCGATGCGATGCCCAGCGGGATCAGATTAGTACTGGGTACGCCAGCCCAACCCGAGCATGGAGTGCAGCGTTGAACCCGAGTAGCGACCAAGAGACTCTCGATCTCCGCGGACGCACGCCCCCTCCCTACATCGCGATCGAGGGGCCTATTGGCGTCGGCAAAACGACGCTTGCACGCAGGCTTGCGGCGCTCTTCAACTATCAAATGCTGCTTGAGGATGCCCACGAGAACCCGTTTTTAAACCGGTTCTACGAGAATCGCCGGGAAGCGGCACTGGCAACCCAGCTGTTTTTTCTTTTTCAGCGCACCCAGAAGATTCAGGATTTGCGCCAGCAAGATATCTTCGAGCCAGTTCGGGTGGCGGATTTCCTGATTGAGAAGGATCCGCTATTTGCTCGAATCAATCTCGATCCCGATGAGTACCAACTCTACGAAAAGGTGTACCGGCAGCTGACCATCGATGCCCCCAAACCCGATCTTGTGATTTATCTCCAAGCCTCACCAGATCGCCTACTGGAGCGAATCGAACGGCGGGGCATTGCCAGCGAACAAAACATCGACCGCGTCTACCTCGAGGAACTGAATGAGGTATACAGCGACTTCTTCCTCTACTACGATGCCGCGCCTCTACTCATTGTTAATGCCAATGAGATTGATCTGGCCAGAGGGGACCGTGATTTCCTACAATTTGTTGACTACCTGTTAGATATTCGCAGCGGGCGACACTATTTCAACCCCACGTTCTTCGGGTAGGCTGTCGGCACTCGCCTCACGTATAACTCCGTCAGGGAGCCTTTTCAGGAAAAAATATGAGTAAGCGCGTAACAATCAGCACGCTCGACGCGATGAAGGCCGCGAACGAGAAGTTCGTGATGATCACCGCGTACGATGCC
>CBFHHJ010000198.1:0-2754 GCA_965655505.1 Luminiphilus sp. | reverse complement strand
CGCATGACTGCGACCGAGTCCGTTACCAGCACCTGTCACAATCGCTACCTTGCCGTCATACCGAATTGTCATCGTTTCTACTCCTGTCCTGTCTTATGCGCTCGCCTAGCGGGGCGCGATTAACCTATAAAGCTCATGCCCAGCCACTCAGCGATGAGCGCAGGGGTTTCTTCGCCCTCAATCTCCACCGTGATGTTTTGCGTGACCAGGATTCGATTGGCGTCCTTTTGCTCGACTGCAGCGATTTCTACATGGGCACGAACCCGCTTGCCTGCACGAACTGGGGCGAGAAATCGCACCTTATTCATGCCGTAATTGACTCCCATGAGGATCCCTTCGGGCTGAACCGACAAATCCTCACAAAGCTTCACTAACATCGATAGGGTCAGAAAGCCGTGGGCGATAGTGCCGCCAAAAGGCGTCTTCGCAGCCGCCTCTTCATCGATGTGGATGAATTGATGATCCTCGGTGCAGTCTGCAAACGCATTGATGCGGTCCTGCTCAATCGTCAGCCAGTCGCTCACACCGATCTTAGTACCTGCCATGCCGAGCAACTCCTCGGCGGGAACAAGTTTCATAGCCATAACAAAGTCCTTGTTTGGGATTGTTGGTTAACTGCTAGCCGTCACGAAAAGTGGCTGCGGGTCCTTTTGTGTCGGCGACATATTTCTTGAGCTCATGGCGCCCCACTACCATTCGGTGAACAGCATCGGGGCCATCGGCGAGTCGCAGCGTACGCTGACCTGACCACATGGCTGCAAGCGGGAAGTCCTGAGATATCCCCAAGCCACCGTGCATTTGAATCGCTTCGTCGACCACTTTTAAAGTCATGTTAGGCACCACTGTCTTAATCATGGAAATCCAGACACGTGCCTCTTTGGCATCAACGTTGTCCATCAGCCATGCAGTTTTTAGGGTCAGAAGACGCGCCTGCTCGATCGACATACGTGCATCGGCAATGATGTCGACATTTCCACCGAGCTTGGCGAGTGGCCGACCAAAGGCCTCGCGGCTCACTGCGCGCTCGCACAGCAGTGTCAACGCCTTCTCAGCAGCGCCAATCGAACGCATGCAGTGGTGAATTCGACCTGGTCCCAGGCGTCCCTGTGAAATTTCGAAACCACGCCCCTCGCCCAAAATAATATTGTCTTTGGGTACTCGCACATTATTCAGGCGCAGATGCATATGGCCGTGAGGCGCGTCATCCATATTGAAGACGGTCAAGGCGCGCAGAATTTCAAGGCCGGGGGCGTCCATGGGTACTAAAATTTGCGATTGCTGCTGGTGCTTGGGGGCATCAGGGCTGGTCTTGACCATGCAGATCATGACTTTACAGCGGGGATCACCGGCACCCGAAATCCAGTGTTTCTCACCGTTAATCACCCACTCGTCGCCGTCTAACACTGCTTGAGTGGAGATATTGGTTGCGTCCGAAGAGGCCACCCCAGGCTCGGTCATACCAAAACACGACCGAAACTCGCCATTTAACAGCGGCTCAAGCCAAGTCTGCTTCTGAGCTTCGCTGCCATATTTGTGCAGGACTTCCATGTTGCCGGTATCGGGTGCGGAACAGTTGAACACCTCGGCGCCAAGATGGCATTTACCCATTTCTTCCGCCAGATAAGCGTATTCGACCGTGTTCAAGCCAGAGCCCTGATCACCGGTGAGGAAAAAATTCCAAAGCCCTCGCTCCCGAGCACCTGCTTTTAAGCCCTCGAGAATTTCGGTTTGTCGGTCGGTGTACTCCCAGGGACTACCCTTGCGGACTTCTTCAAAAAACTCAGGCTCAACGGGCATGACGTGATCGGTAATGTAGGCGCGAACCTGCTCTAACAGTGGGGCTACTCGGGGCGAGATACCAAGATCCATGGCTAAAAATCCCTGTTTTCTAACGGAAAGAATTGGCGCAATTACCTGCACAGTCTGCAGCTAAACGCCAATGTTAAAAGGGGTCAGCTACCACAACCTGACGCGATTTGAACATACAGTATGTTTTCTTAACGCTCAAGTATGTTCCAGATCGGCCGCTAACCTCTAATGACGAAAAGCAATAGAAAACAATGGAAAACTGTAGAGAGAAATCCTCAATAACTAAGACGGCACAAAACCAGCAGAAAACGGAAGAACACGGAAGACGCAAATTAAACTTGAATCGTTACTAACAGGGTGCTTTTATGTTTCAAAGTGCGATGGGCATCACCAAAGCGCGAAAAGTAATAGCGCTACGTCATGCTCTTGTCATCTGTACCGTCTAGGGGGAGACAATGGTAAAGATTTTGGCGGTAGACGATTCGAAGTCCATGCGGCAGATGGTCAGTCAAACACTGACGGAAGCGGGCTTCGAAACCAAGTTAGCCTGTGACGGCGTCGAGGCACTCGATGTCGCACGTGAGTACATCGCCGACGTTGTTATCACCGACGTCAATATGCCTAATATGGACGGCATTACCCTCGTCAAACGCCTCCGCGAACTCCCCGATTACCGTTATAAGCCCATCTTAGTCCTCACCACCGAAAGCAGCGTGGAAAAAAAGATGGAAGGCAAGAATGCCGGTGCGACCGGCTGGATCGTGAAGCCTTTCGACCCCGAACGTTTAGTCGCTACCGTCAAGCGCGTATTGGATTAATTGCCAATGGATCTCTCAGAAGTACAGGATATTTTCTTCGAGGAGTGTCATGAAGGTTTTGATGTTCTTGAGTCCGGACTCCTAAATCTCGACTCATCCACGGATGTCGAGGAAATCAATTCGATCT
>CBFHHJ010000197.1:0-2758 GCA_965655505.1 Luminiphilus sp. | reverse complement strand
TGCGTATCGATGGCCCGTACACCCCAGCGCCCATAGGTGTCTATCCAGACATCAAACCCCGTGTCGTCCGTGGACTGCCGCAGAATTGAAGATGGCGAAAGCTGGTTTGCAGGCACCTCGAGATCCGAAGGGTAGCTCTCCAGCGCTACCCACAGCGAGATCGTGAACCCGCGCTCGAGGGCGAGATTTGCGTCAATCTCTGCCCGGCTAGAGAATCCGTCGCTGCGCCAAGCCTGGCCGACCACCCCCGGGACGCTATCCGGCTTACTGAACTGCGTGACAATGCGCAAACCCTCGGAAGCCATTGATTCAAACCCCACACGCCGGAGTGGATCAGCAGTGCTACTGGCGGCGAATGCGCTGCTTAGAGCGACGGAGATCAACAGTAGACCGTGCAGCGCGAACCGGCCTGCCTTGCCAGAGAACCGAATCAGCATCGCAGTTCTTGTAAGTGCAGTTGTTATATTCATGGCATTCCCGCTCTCTTCAGGTGTTTTTGCGAAGTATAGCAAACAATTGTCTATTGATAGACATTTTGTTTCAATAAGCGTATACTTCCGAATCCAGCTGGGTTTCCGGCAAAGTGCTGATAGTCCCGGAGGGGAGCCTGAGCGCAGGCTGCCAAGATAATTACATCCTGAACCGCGATGGGAGTTAGATAGTGTCCGGAGATATTGTAGCCGCCATAGAGGCGGGCGGTACAAAGTTTGTGCTGAGCGTCGGGCGGGACTGGGAAAGCGCGGTATCCGTGAGTATTCCGACGCGCTCACCCGAGGAAACCATAGGCGAAGTGATCGATTGGCTGCGCGAGACTTCCGTCGATCGGCCGTTTCGTAGCATCGGTCTTGCCAGCTTCGGACCCATAGGTGTCGAGGCTACCGCGTCGGACTATGGTGTTGTCGGCAGTACGCCGAAACCGGGCTGGTCGGGGTTTGATCTGCGCGGAAGCCTGCATAACGCGTTCGATGTACCTATAAAGGTGGACACAGACGTCAATGGTGCAGCGATTGCCGAGGCACTCTACGGTGCGGGTAGGGACACGAGAACCGTGGTCTACGTAACGGTAGGTACCGGTATTGGCGCCGGTGTCGCCGTCGAGGGCAAAAGCCTCAATGGGTTCATGCATCCGGAAATCGGGCACATGCGGATACCTATGCACGCGGCGGACTCCGACTTTGCGGGGGCCTGTCCCTTTCATGGGCAATGCCTCGAGGGGCTGGCCTGCGGGCCGAGCATCATCAGTCGCTGGGGTGCATCACTTTCAAATCTACCTCCTGGTCACGAGGCCCACGCACTTCAGGCCCACTACCTGGCTTTGATGTGCACCAATCTGCTCCTGAGCTATATGCCTGACCGACTGCTGATTGGCGGAGGCGTGGCAAAGACACCGGGGCTAGTGGAGGCAACCCGGGAGCGTTGCATCGAATTGCTCGCGGGTTACCTGCCGGCATTGGCAAGTGCCGATGCCATGGCTAAGACGATACAACGGCCCGGTCTTGGGTTACAGTCGGGTATCGCGGGCGCCTTCGTATTGGCGCAGCAGGCACTTAACGACTGAAGGCCCCATGGGATCAATCAAAGAAGTAGCACAGTACGCCGGAGTTTCCGTCAGAACGGTATCGCGCTACCTCAACGGTTACGAGGGAATCTCCAGGAAGACCCGGGACAAAATAGAGTCCGCTATGGCGACGCTGCAATTCGCTCCGTCGGCGGCCGCGCAGTCGCTGCGCGGACGAGGCGACGCTGTTATCGGGCTTGTCACGGAAAGCGTCACCACGACACCGTATGCCTACGAGCTCGTCTCCGGCGTACAGCACGTATGTAACGAAAATCAGGCCATGCTCCTGATCTCTGAGATCTCGGGCAGCGACGAGTCGATTACCCGTGCGGTGCAGGATTTCAGACGCCATCGCTGTAGCGCCATCCTGTATGCGACAAATCACCGAAAACAAGTCGCATTGCCAATCGAGGTGAATGACACACCGCTCGTGCTGGTCAATTGTCACGAAGAGCAGTTCGATCGCTTCCCCACGGTGCTGCCGAACGATGAGCAGGGCGCATACCTGCTCACGCGCGAGTTACTGCTTCGCAACCACCGCCATATCGCGTTCCTGACCCTGAGTGCAGGCATCGCCGCAACGCAGATTCGCAATAGCGGCTTCCGCCGAGCGCACGTGGAACTTGGAGTAACGGCCGACCCCCGGTACACCCGGGTAGGCGTGATCGATCACGACGATGAACAGATCATCGGTACCGAGTTCGATGAGCTGGAGCGGCATATTGACGAGCTTATGGCACTCTCGCCACAGCCCACAGCGATCATGTTCGGTAACGACAAGATGGCCATGCGCGCCTACATGATTGTACGAGGGCGACTCGGATACCAGATTCCGCAGGATGTTTCCGTCGCGGGCTACGATAACTATGAGCTGATTGCCGAGAATCTGGTGCCTGGACTCACTACGGTAAATCTTCCCTATCGGGATATGGGCAGCAAAGGCGCTCAGCTCGCCATCGATGCAAATCGTGATCCCAGGCGCTATCTGGTCGACTCCATTCCAGTCATCCGCGGATCGGTAGCCGCCCTCGACGAAATCGTTTCCGAGAGCGGCGTATCGGCCCTGGGCTCCGCCACGTCCGGAAACGTTGTGCCAATCCAGTCGTGATGTACCCGGAGGGTTTTGCCAAGCAAACTCAGGCAGATCGCAGAAATCCGCGGCGTGATCTTAAGCGACCGCCCTACTCCAGTCTCCATAGG
>CBFHHJ010000196.1:0-2761 GCA_965655505.1 Luminiphilus sp. | reverse complement strand
ACGAGGGCCACCAAAAGCACCGCAACGGCGGCGACCGCCAAATACGGCGATGCCCAATGCAGTCCTGCGGCGACCAGGGCAACCGCCAAAGCCGAGATCGCGATCCCTGCTACGCTGAACGATGCGTCGGTAATTACCAGCATGGAGGCGCGTTTATCCTCCGCGTACAGCTGCGCAATGGTGCTTGCAGCACCCGCCAAACCAATGCCGCAACCGACACCGACCACGCCTAGGGCGAGCTGAATAACCAACAACGCGTCAGTTGTTCGCAGCAGCAGCAAGCTACCTGCAATCAGCACATAAATAATGAGCAGCCAATGACGAATTCCCAGCAGATCAAAGGCAACCAGTGCCAGCGCGGAGCCCACTAGAATGCCAAGCGTCAGCCAGCTAAATAAGGGCGCAACCGCCTCGACAGGCTGCCCGAGATAGTCCGCAAGCGGTGGCAAAATAATCCCGATCGGCGCCAGCATGCCAGACATAATGAAATACGCGAGAAAACAAGCCAGGGTCACGCGAACCGAGTTATTCACAGCAGACAGTCTCATGGCGTTCACAACGGATACGCCAGAGCTTACCAGTTCTTAAGCGCACCACGCAGAAACGATGACGAACGTCTCAGGCCCCCGATGCTGCGATGGGTTGGCGGCGCGTACCTGACCAAAGCCACATCGCCGTCACTGCAAAAGCGAGTACCGGTAACACTAAAACGCTGCCTTCGGGGCCAAAATCGCCACCCGAGAGCCATGCTTCAGCACTGGGTTCATGGCTGAACAAGGTCCAGTCTTCCGAGTGACCGCTCGCCGCGTAACCAAACACCGTTGCCTGAAAAAAATTCCAACCCGTGTGCATACCAATAGACAGCCACAGCTGACCGGTACACAGATAACCGTAAATCCGTAAAAAACCGAACACCGCGATAATGCTCGTTGATAACGCAGTGGCACTGGGATTAAACCCATGAACAAGCGCGTATAGCAGGCAGGAAATGACGACCGCTACAGGCATACCCAAGCCTTCACCCATGTTCTGCAGGACGTATCCGCGAAATACCAACTCCTCCCACAACCCGACCAGTGACATCAAAATCAATGAGCTGAGTAACGCGTAGACGCCGGCGCCGCCAAGGGTACTTAGCGTCACATCTTGCAAGTAGCCAAGCGATACCATCAGGGCAAACACCGCGCCCGCCATAATGCCGCTTAGAAAGAAGCCAAACACAGTATCGACCACCGCCGTTCGGTTTAGATTGAGCCCCAGAGAGGTAAGCGAACGTTTATCGAGGTGGCGTCGTGCGAGGAGTACAGCGACAGAGGCAGAGAGCGCGATAAGCACAATGACCCAGGGAGAACGCTTATCAAAGTCCAATAGTGCCTTTAGCCCAAAGACCAGTGGCAGCGCGAGGCTGTAAAACAACAGTAGAAAACCCATTATCCGCCAACCCGCCCGGAACCGATCATCCGTCGGGTTCTTCAGCCATGGGCGTCGAACTGAACCTGTGGGCACACCAATCACCTTTCGCTACTCATCATCGCCAAGACTGCAACACCTGTGTACCACGTAATAGCAACAGTTGAGCGTTTAGGCCTGAATCGAATACATCTGAACAGAATTGATGAAAGGGTGCGCGGCGTAGACCGAATAACACACCCGATCAACTGCTCAGAGGTGTCCTTTGACCAATTGGTCGGAAATGATCTGTACACCTGTGGGTGACAGTGCAGAATCAGTACGGACATGGCATCAGACATAACTATGAAAGGTTACACAGGAACAGTTCCCAAAAATCGAATTTAGGCGCCTATACTCAAGGCCACACAAAAAGTGCGGATTAACATTCACTGAAATATTCGCCAACTATCTGGGGAGCAACATGAAGAAGCTAGCACTGTCTGCTGGGGCAATCGTCGCAATCGGGATCGGCGTGTTTGCGGCCATGTCGGCCAGTAACAAAGATGAAAAGCCGCTGGCCGTTGAGGCCGAGACTGTCGGCACCCATACCATCGTGCAAACCGTCAACGCGACCGGGCGAATCCAGCCCAAAACTCAGGTGCGAATTAGCGCGGACGTCAGCGCACGCATTACCGCAATCCATGTTGAGGAAGGCGAGCTTGTTGAAAAGGGCCAACTCCTCATCGAACTCGACCGTGACAACTTTGAGGCCGCCGTTCAAAGCGCTCAAGCCAATGTTCGATCAGCGCAGGCCAATGCCAATCTCGTTTCCCAAAATCTGACACGCACACGTAAAGATCTCGACCGCACCCGAAATCTTGTCGCACAGAAACTCGAATCAACCGCGACCCTTGATACCGAAACTGCCGCCTATGAGGTTGAAGCCGCACGCCATGAGGCCAGCCTTGAGCAGGTCGAGCAAGCGCGCGCCGCGTTGCGCCAGTCAGAGGACGCGCTGGCCAAGACGCGCATCTTCGCACCGATGACCGGCACGATTTCTGATCTCGATAAGGAAGTGGGCGAAATCGCAATTGGCTCGCAGTTTCAGGAAGACATGATTCTAGTGGTTGCCGATCTCACTGAAATGGAAGCGCAGGTCAACGTCGATGAGAACGACATTGTTCAAGTCGCGCTGGGGCAAGCCGCTAGCATCGAGGTGGATGCGCTGTTCGGTGAAAAACTTAAGGGCGAGGTATACGAGATATCCAACACCGCCAACGAACAACAGGCGGGCGCCAACAATCAGAAGATTGAATTCGAGGTCAAAATCTCCATCAGCAGCGATACCGAGCGGCTTCGACCGGGCATG
>CBFHHJ010000195.1:0-2762 GCA_965655505.1 Luminiphilus sp. | reverse complement strand
CGATAGCAGGGTCACCACGAGGGTAATGACAACGCCGGTTTTTACGCCCTGTAGATACGACATCTGACCTGCGTAATCCCGCGCCTTTTTGTCACGTAACGCAAACACATAGACCAAGATCGCGGGAATTGCGAAGAAATTGGTGTAGAGCATGTGCTTATCAATGTGAGTACTGTGCAAACCCGCCGCGCGCTCCAAGAGCATCCAAAGCAGCAGGGTGAATACAAAGATCAAGCCCCAACGAAGTTCTGTGACATACGCTTTCATCTTTAACCCCCAATGAGAAACATTCTCATTTTTCTTCCATTTTTATATGAGAATGATTATCATGCACTCTCAACAAGTCAGTGATTAGTCTGTTTTCCATCAATTAGCCGGAGCACACCATGCCAACTTTGGGACGCACCAGTTCACACTCTCTGCCACTCCTACTAGCGCTTTTGGCGGCTCACTCAGCTGCGAGCGACAGCACAGCGTCACCGATGGGTGACAACGCGGTTGGCAATCGACTGCTTGAAGAGGTGTATATTTTTGGCGACGACCAGTCGGTGCGAACCCTGCCTGGTTCAGCAGCACTTATTACCCCTGACCAGATTCGACAGGAATTTGCTAACGATATCAACCAACTATTAAAGACCGTACCGGGCACCTATATTCGCGAAGAAGACGGATATGGGCTGCGACCCAACATAGGGATTCGGGGGGCAACCTCAGAGCGCTCGAGCAAGATCACGCTAATGGAAGATGGCGTCATGATCGCGCCGGCACCCTACTCAAACCCGTCGGCCTACTACTTTCCGACAGCAATGCGCATGCAGAGCGTGGAAGTGCTAAAAGGCGCTCCGCTATTACGTTACGGCCCGCAAACTACCGGCGGCATCGTCAATATGATCTCGACGCCGATTCCGGAACAGTTCGGTGGCAACATTGGCCTGCGCGTGGGACAGAACCAGGAGCAGGACCTACTCGCTAACATCGGCGGTCGCACCGGCAACTGGGGCTATTTGGTAGAGACGGCGCAACGTCGCTCGGACGGCTTTAAAGACATCGACCGAGGCAACGATGACAGCGGTTTTGAGATTCAGGACTACCTTGTAAAAGTCAGTTACGAGCAGGGACGTCATGCGCTGCTTCTCAAGGCCCAGTATTCAGATGAAACCTCCAATGAAACTTATCTAGGATTGACCGATCGGGATTTCCAGAGGGACAGTGTTCGTCGTTACGGACTCTCTGCAATCGATGTGATGAACAATGATCACACAGGACTGAGCGCCCGCTATGGGTTTGCAGTCAACGATGACATCACTATTACCACCCTTGCGTATCACAACAGCTTTGCGCGCAACTGGTTCAAACTCTCCGATGGCGGTGATTTGGTCCACGCAGCCAACCAAGGCGATATCCGCGCGCAGGGCATTTTAGATGGGACTGTCGATGCCGAAAATCTTGGCTACAAGAACAACAATCGAGACTATGATTCGAGCGGCGTCGAAATCAATGTGGATCACCGGCTCGGCGAGCACCAACTCGCCTACGGCGCTCGCATCCATCGCGATACGATGGATCGCTATCAACCCGAAGCGCTCTATGACCAGATCGATGGCTCCCTCGTGTACGCAGGTATTATCGAACCTACGGGCAGCAACAACCGCCTCGAAGACGCCAACGCGCTGTCCGCCTGGGTCACTGACACCTGGCAGTTTAACGACGCGTTAACTTTTAATTTGGCTATGCGTGTCGAGGACGTTGAGTCGAGTCGTCGACAGTACTCAGATCCAGGCAGAGCCACAGCACCAACAGAGCGCGGCAACAGCAACGTTGAATGGCTGCCTGGTGTTTCCGCCGCGTATCAGTTAACACCAAACCTACAAGTATTGGCTGGCGTGCATCGTGGCGTCTCACCACTGGGCGGCGGCGCACAGGAGTTCGAAGAGCCGGAGACGAGCGTCAATTACGAGGCCGGATTGCGCTTTGCTGGGGATGTTTTTGTCGAGGCCATTGCGTTCTACAGTGATTTTGATAACAAAACTGAGAACTGCTCAAACGCAAATCCCTGTTCCAACGGCGCAACCGCCGGTGCGTTCACTACCGGGGAGGCTGTGATCAGTGGTATAGAAATGCGCGTGGGCACCGAATTTAGCTTTGCCAATATTCAGGCGCCCCTCGACATTGCCTACACCTATACCGACGCTCAAGTCAGTGAAGATAATCTCGTGCAGGGCTTTACGGACGGCGACCAACTGGCGTCCGTGCCCGAAAACGCACTGAGTATTCGGTTGGGTCTCGAGACCGCTATAGGTTGGAACAACTATTTAGTTGTGAAATACATCGACGAAATGTGCGTGAGCATTGGCTGCAACCAAGATGGGGATGCATTTAACCGCACCGACGACCTTTGGGTCACAGACCTTGTGAGCCGCTACGCAGTCGATGAGCGGACGACGGTCTTCGCCAAGATCGAAAATGCCTTCGACGAGCAGGCTATCGTATCGCGAGAACCCGACGGCGCTCGCCCCAACAAGCCGTTCACCGCGTCCCTTGGTGTTCAATACACGTTCTAACATCAACCAACGACGGGCGTTCACTCGTGTGATCTTTGTCACTCAAGGTGCTTCCTAAAATCAAGGCACCTACAGCAAACCCAGATCCCTTCGACAAGCCAAGGCCTTTATTAGCACCCAGCGTTGCGCGGTCCTTTCTGCCGATGGGTCATCGACAAAAAGCCACTTTGCAGGTGCGTTTGGTGGATATCTAATCTTCAT
>CBFHHJ010000194.1:0-2790 GCA_965655505.1 Luminiphilus sp. | reverse complement strand
GGGCGTTGGCGCTGATGTCACCCAATACAAGGTAGGAGACTCAGTCGCCGTTGGCTGTATGGTCGACTCCTGCCAAAACTGCGACCAATGTGACAAGGGCGAAGAACAACTCTGCCGTACAGGTAATACGCCAACCTATAATGGGGTCGATCGCATCGATGGAGAAATTACCTACGGCGGCTATTCCAAGCATCTGGTTGCCCGCGAAAAATTTGTTCTTGCCGTACCTGACGCTCTCGACCTGTCGCGAGCTGCGCCGTTGCTGTGCGCGGGTATCACGACCTACTCCCCGCTCAAAACGTGGAATGTTCAGCTAGGAAGTCGGGTCGGCGTCATCGGCTTAGGAGGCCTCGGTCACATGGCAGTGAAACTGGCCTTTGCGATGGGCGCCGATGTCACCGTTATGAGCCGAAGTGCCGACAAAGAAGCCGATGCACTCGCTCTTGGTGCGCAACGTCTCCTGGTCTCGAGCGATCGTGACGCGATGAAACAAGCGCGCTCCGGTTTTGATCTGATCATTGATACGGTTCCGGTAAAGCACGACCTGAATCCCTACATGCCCCTGCTGGACATCGACGGAACCCTGGTGCTGGTCGGGCAAATTGGCTTCCTCGATGAGCCCTTCACTGTGCCGCTGATCACTGGGCGTCGTCGCATCTCAGGGTCTCCCATCGGTGGCATTAGAGAGACTCAGGAAATGCTCGATTTTTGCGCCGAGCACGACGTACTCCCTGATTGTGAAATGATTCAGCCAGAACAGATCAACGATGCCTACGACAGAATGGAGCGAGCAGACGTTCGCTATCGTTTTGTCATTGATTTGATTGAGGTGGCGACACCTGAGTGATAAAAGGGTCTCGAACACATTCTGATTTCGCCACAAGGGCCGTGCGTTAACGGCCCCCAAAAGCCAATGAGGGAAACCAATGGCAGGGTCACTCCAAGATCAATTGCTAAAATCCGGCCTTACCGACGCCAAAAAAGCTAAAGCGCTGGATAAAGAGAAGCGCAAACAGGCTAAAGCCGTCAGGCGCGGTAGTGCTGCGCCCGATGATGAGATCAAACGTGCGGCTCAAGAGGCCGCCCTCGCCCGTGCTGAGCGCGCTCGGGCATTAAACGCTGAGCGCGATGAAGCAGCGCTGCGCAAAAGCATCAATGCGCAAATCAAACAGCTGATCAACGTTTATAAAGAACACCGGGATAGCGGCGATACGGATTTCAACTTTTCCGATGGTCGGCATATCAAGAAAATCATGATTACCCCAAAGCAGAAGACCAAACTCATCGCAGGTCTACTGAAAATCGTGAAGCAAGGGGATCGCTATGAACTGGTGCCCTCTCCAATTGCCGACAAGATCGCTCAACGAGACGCCGAGCGCGTGATCGACTGCCGCGGTAGCAATGAGCCGGAGCTGACTGAGGAAGAAAAGGAATGGTATCGGGATTACGAAATTCCCGACGATCTTGACTGGTAGGTGCTCTCCCTTCACGTATTAATCTGCGCGTATCAATCTGCGCGCATTAATCCGCGCGCATTAAATAGTCGAGCTTAATTTCAGCGGTCCGGTCCCCGTCGGTCAACCACAGCTCATCCCCCGACAAGGTGCTCTGCAGGCTAGCACCTGATTGCGCAAAATCGCCCAAAGCAGTGTAATCCGCGTCACTCACCTGCAGTATGGAAAGATTACTAAAGCGCGACAGGGCCTCACGCTGCTTGTCCCACCAGACAGTCATTGAACGTTCACCGTAAGCGAGTAGCACCACCCGCTCAGCTCTACCACAGGCTTTACGCAGACGATCGGGGTCGGGCACGCCCAGTTCAATCCACAGTAAAATATTGCCTGTGAGGTCTTTCAGCCAAAGATCAGGTTCATCATCGTTGCTCAGCCCCCTGCCAAACGCCAGCGCGTCGTCCGCATGCATGGCAAAGGCCGCAACCCGCAGCATCATGCGCTCATCGGTCTCCGAGGGGTGGCGCGCCACCGCGAGTGGAAATTCTTGATAAACATGCCGATCAAGATCGGTAACGTTGAGCTTGAACTTAAAAACGGTAGATTTTAGCGCCATAGCAAAAGACCAATGATGAATCGAAAAACAGGAATACTCAGACTAGTCGATAATCAAAGCGCCCTAAACACTCGCTAAGCCCGCTCAAACTTCTAAGCTCAAACTTCTAAGCCCCGATTTCGCAACAACGGACCAATGTCGGGGTCACTGCCACGGAACTGACGATACAAATCCATGGGAGCCGCGGAACCGCCTTTCGAGTAGATGACCTCGCGCAAACGCTGAGCCGTGTCTTCATCAAACACACCGCGATCACGAAAAAGTTCATAGGCGTCGTTATCGAGCACCGAAGCCCAGATGTATACGTAATAGCCGGCGGCGTAAGCATCCCCCGCAAAGATATGCTGGAAGTATGTTGATCGATAACGCAGTTTGGAGGCGTCATCCAACCCCAACTTTTGCATGGCCTGATTCTCAAACTCTGCAACCGACAGGTCGGTAGGTTCTGTCAACTCGTGCCAAGCAAGATCAAGATAACAGGCCGTTAAATACTCACTTGTGGCGAAACCCTGGTTGAACGTTGACGAGGCGCGTATTCCTTCTATCAAAGCCTCAGGTATCGGTTCGTCCGTTTCAAAGTGGCGGGCATAGTGGCGCATCACCTCAGGTTCCCGGGCCCAGTGTTCGAACAGCTGGGATGGTAGTTCTACAAAATCCCATTTCACCGCACTGCAGGATTGCCCCTCAAATCGGACGTCTGACAGCAAGCCATGCATGGCATGA
>CBFHHJ010000193.1:0-2789 GCA_965655505.1 Luminiphilus sp. | reverse complement strand
TCTGCCAACCCTCACCTCCCAGGGGTCAACTGCGATTGCTTCGGGAGAGATCCGCTTATCCACGATTTGATTCACACATGAGCTGTTGGCGCCAGTCTCCAACAGGCGCCGCACCAAATAGGCTAACAAGTCCTTGTGGGCACCTACAGGCGCATAAATACGACAACGCACCGCATGCTCTTTTAATACCGCTTCATACAGTGACTCACCCATGCCATGGAGGCGCTGGAATTCAAACCCCGTTTGATTGCCCGCAATTTGCAGCACGGACGCGACGGAGTGGGCATTGTGGGTAGCAAACTGGGGATAAATCCGGTCGGTCATTGCCAACAGTTTTTCAGCACACACAATGTAGGACACATCGGAACAGACTTTACGGGTGTAAACCGGAAACCCCTCGAGACCTTGAACCTGCGCTCGCTTGATCTCAGCGTCCCAGTAGGCACCTTTTACTAGGCGCACCATAATCCGTCGATCTAGCGCGCTGGCGAGGGCATAGAGCCAATCCAGTACAAAGGTCGCCCGCTGACCGTACGCCTGAACCACGACCCCAAAACCATCCCAGCCCGCAAGTGACTGATCTTCAAGCACTGCCGCAATCACGTCGAGCGAGAGGTCAAGCCGATCCGCCTCTTCGGCATCGATATTAAAGCCCATGTTGGCCGCCTTGGCCTTTTTGGCCAGTGCGAGCGCACGTGGAACCAACTCAGACATAACGCGCTCACGCTGGCCAAACTCATAGCGCGGATGCAGCGCAGATAGCTTGACGGAGATGCCGGGATTTTCACGGGGATCAGCCGACGTACAGCGTGCGCTCAGTTTATTGATCGCATCCGCGTAGGCGTCAAAATAGTGCAACGCGTCAGCCTCGGTACGCGCTGCCTCACCCAGCATGTCATAAGAATAAAAGTAGCCCTTGGCCTCGTACTCACGCGCATTCTTTTGCGCTTCGTCAATCGATCGACCCAAGACAAACTGCCGCCCCATCTCCTTCATCGCCTGCTGGGCAATCGTGCGCACCATGGGGTCCCCAAGCCGGCGTACGAGCGCGCGAAGGGTTTGTGTCAGGCTTTTGTCATCGAACGGCTTGAACAGGCGGCCAGCGACCATCAGTCCCCACGTTGCCGTGTTGATGAGCGCGGAGTCTGCCCTACCCGAGTGTTCACTCCATTCACCGGTGCCTATTTTATCTTCGATCAGGGCGATGAGTGTCAGACTGTCCGGCACGCGTAACAGCGCCTCCGCCAAACACATGAGCGCGACGCCTTCTTTGGTAGTGAGGCCGTACTCAGCGAGAAAGCCCTCCATCAGCGAGGGCCGAGAGTGATCTCGCACCGCCTGAATCAGGCTGGCGGCAGCGACCGAAATCGCTTCCCGGTGTGCAGGCTCAAGCTGCGAATTACTTGCCTCGCCGATGAGCGCGACCTCCTCGGCGAGGTAGTGGGCGCGCATGAGGTCCCGAGTGGCGTCGAGAGAAGAACGATCCAATGCAGTAGTCATGTCGTTACCTTAACGAGTTTCCATGCACAGAACACGTTGGAAGCGTTTGCCATGAATCGTTACAATCGCGCTGCGGGTTCAATATGCCGCGGCAATCTAGCGTCTGTAAGCGTTAACGTCGACTCAATGGCCAGCGCCGAGAAAACGGCTAGCGACAGCTACTATTGTGCGCGACTTATGCGCGACGCCAACTGGTACCCTGCGGGCCGTCCTCCAGCACAATTCCCGCGGCAGTTAACTCATCGCGAATCCCGTCTGCTTTCGAGAAATTACGTGCCTGTTTAGCCGCTGTTCGGGCTTCTAGCAATGCCTCAATCTGCTCGCCGGTCAGGTCATCATCGTCAGATCCTGCGGTAAACCACGCTTCAGGGTCAGCATCGAGTAAACCCATTGTGGCGCCGCATGCGAGCAGCTCCCCTTTGCGTTGAGCACGCTCGTCGGGCTCGGCTTTGTTGAGGGCCTTGCTGGCAGCGTGTAATGCCGCAATCGCAAGCGGCGTATTCAGATCATCGCAAAGCGCCGAGAAGGCGTCGGTTGATTGAGGGTCAACGTCTGCAGGAACAACATCCGAGTTTTGCCGCAGCGCCGTGTAGAAGCCATCAAGGGCATCTTTGGCCCCATCAAGCAAATCGGCTGAGAAATTGAGGGGCGAGCGGTAGTGGGCCGATAGCAGTGCAAAACGGAGTACTTCTCCCGAGTGAGACTTCAGAAGCTCGCGCACAGTACGCACATTGCCCAAGGACTTGGACATCTTCTCGCCTTCCATGTCCAGATACGCGTTATGCATCCAGTAGCGCACGAAGTCTCCGCCATACGCACAACAGCTTTGCGCGCGCTCATTCTCGTGATGAGGAAAGATTAAATCTCGGCCACCGCCGTGAATATCAATCGCATCACCCAAATGCGCACGAATCATTGCAGAACATTCCAAGTGCCAACCTGGGCGGCCTCGCCCCCAGGGGCTATCCCAACCTGGCTCGTCGTCCGTTGACGGCTTCCAAAGCACAAAATCACCGGGATGCCGTTTGTAATCCGCCACATCTACCCGCGCGCCGGCCAGCATGTCATCGAGCTTTCTGCCACTGAGTTCACCGTAGCGCTCCATGGACTCAACGGCGAACAGCACGTGTCCATCGGCCACGTAGGCGAACTCACCGTCAACCAAACGCTGGGTTAAATCGAGCATCGCTGGAATGTTGTCGGTCGCATGAGGTTCAAGACTTGGGGGCAACGTATTGAGCTGCGCCATATCCTCCCGATATTTCTCGGCAAATTCCTGACTCACCGCC
>CBFHHJ010000192.1:0-2827 GCA_965655505.1 Luminiphilus sp. | reverse complement strand
CCGATTCCCTGTCGCTCCAAGCTCATTAAGAACTCGCCCCTGAAGCCGCTAACAGCACCACCGCGTGGCAGGCAATGCCCTCCTCTCGCCCGATGTAACCAAGACGCTCAGTGGTAGTTGCCTTGACATTAACTGCGCGGTAGTCCGTCTTTAAGTCGGAAGCTATGTGGGCGCGCATGGCATCAATATGCGTCGCCAGACGTGGGCGCTGCGCGATAACGGTAACGTCCGCGTTTTCCACCAGCCAGCCATTATCAGCAATTAGACTGACAACATGGCGCAACAGTGCTCGACTATCCGCATTAGCAAACGCTTCATCCGTATCGGGAAAGTGTCTGCCAATGTCACCAAGACCCGCTGCGCCTAGCAACGCGTCGCAGATGGCGTGGAGCACGACATCACCGTCTGAGTGGGCAATAAGACCGCGCTCGAAAGGAATGCGTTCACCGCCTAAGACCACGAACTCGCCCGGGCCAAATGCGTGCACATCAAAACCATGACCAATACGCATTAGGATCTCTGCCTCAACTGAGCGCTCAAATAAAACTCCACAAGGGGTATGTCGCTGGGCACCGTCACTTTTAAATTACAGGACGGGCCTTCGACGACCTGCACCGAATAGCCACAACGCTCCATTGCACTGGCCTCGTCGGTCACCTGCCCTGCCGCCAAACACTGTTCGAGCGCCCCGCGCAGCTCCCCGATACGAAACATTTGCGGCGTTTGCGCGCGCCACAACCTATTGCGATCGAGCGTACTGATAACACGCCCATCAGCATCGACTTGCTTGATCGTGTCTATACATCGCTCGGCGAGCAGTCCACCAACTTCGGTTTCAATCACACGACTGATCAGTCGTTGTAAATCCGCCAGAGGCAAACAGGGACGCGCTGCATCATGAACTAACACCCAATCGTCTTCTTCAGCTGAATCGCTCAAACAATCCAGACCCGCCAACACCGAGTCTGCTCGCTCAGCGCCGCCCACGGTGCGAAAGACCCGAGGATCGGTAAAGCTTGCGATCTGGTCAGCGCGTTCATCGTCAGAGCCAAGCGCAACGGCCAAGCCGCGGATCTCGCTATAGGCCAGCAGCGCATCCAGGCTGTGCTCGAGCAGTGTGCGGCCCGCAACCTCAAGATACTGCTTTGGCAGGTCAGAGGCCATTCGACGACCACTACCCGCTGCGGGCACCACCGCCCAAAGACCGCTCATTGCTGCGTTGAACCCGTTGTTTCGTCATCTGCGAACTGGTAAAAGATTTCGCCCTCTTTCACCAGACCCAACTCTTCTCGCGCGCGCTGTTCAACGACTCGGTTTCCACTTTGAAGATCGAGAACCTGTCGCTCCAGATCCGCATTGCGCGCCTCAAGGGCCGCATTGCGTTTCTGCTCTTCCTCAATCCGCGCTTGCAAGCGCACCGCCTCGGCAATGCCGCCTTCCGCCAGCCAAAGCCGATATTGAAGCAATACCAGCAGGGCCACGAGTCCCGCCAGAAGCCAGCGCATTGCTCAGCCCTGCTTGAATTCCGCTCGGCCGCGGTACGGCGCAGTAAGGCCCAGCTCTGCCTCGATACGGAGTAAGCGGTTGTATTTGGCGACGCGGTCCGAGCGGCACAATGAACCGGTCTTGATTTGACCTGCGCCGGTACCCACCGCTAAATCCGCGATTGTCGCGTCTTCAGTTTCGCCCGAGCGATGGGAAATCACTGCGGTGTAACCAGCGGCTGCCGCCATCGCGATTGCATCCAGCGTCTCGGAAAGGGAGCCAATCTGGTTAAATTTAATCAGAATCGAGTTTGCAACGCCCTCGTCGATGCCCCGCTTCAAAATCGCTGTATTCGTAACGAATAAATCATCCCCCACCAATTGAATACGATCTCCCAATTTTTGGGTCAGGATTGACCAGCCTTCCCAATCGGATTCATCAAGACCGTCCTCGATCGAAATAATGGGATGCCCGTCGCACAAATCGGCTAGGTAATCAGCAAATTCAGCATTACTGAACGAGCGGTCTTCACCGCTCAGCCGGTAAACCCCATCGCTGTAAAATTCTGAAGCTGCACAATCAAGGGCCAGTGTGACATCGGTGCCGAGGGTGTATCCGGCATTCGATACCGCCTCTGCTATCACCTCGAGTGCCGCCGCATTCGATGGCAAGTTGGGTGCGAATCCGCCCTCGTCACCGACTGCTGTTGCCAGCCCTTGCGCCGATAACACTTTTTTCAAATGATGGAAAATTTCTGCACCCACTCGCAGGGCTTCAGCAAATGACTTGGCCGCGACCGGCTGAATCATGAACTCTTGAATGTCGACGTTGTTATCAGCGTGTTCACCACCGTTGAGTATGTTCATCATCGGCACTGGCATCGTTAGATTTTCATTGCCCGCTAACGTGGCGATATGCTGATACAGAGGTTTTCCCAAAGACAATGCCGCGGCTTTCGCGCAGGCAAGAGAGACCGCAAGAATGGCATTGGCACCAAATTGCGCTTTGTTTTCAGTGCCATCGGCCTCGATCATTTTTGCGTCGACCCCGCGCTGATCGGTACCGTTATGTCCAATCAAGAGCTCTCGAATTGGTCCGTTTACGTTGCCGACCGCTTTGAGCACACCCTTTCCTAGGTATCGCGATGAATCACCGTCGCGCAGTTCAAGCGCTTCGCGGCTGCCCGTGCTCGCACCAGAGGGCGCGCAGGCTTCGCCGCGAGAACCATCGGCTAAGGTAACCTCCGCCATGACGGTGGGGTTTCCCCGAGAATCCAATACTTCGAATCCGCGCACATCAACAATCTCGCTCATTTGAGTCTCCAGTGAAAAAATTAAGGTAT
>CBFHHJ010000191.1:0-2911 GCA_965655505.1 Luminiphilus sp. | reverse complement strand
AACAGTAAGCTGCGCGCAGAGGCCGAACATATTCGCGACTTCATTGTGCTGCATTACACCGCAAATCAGCGGGTCGGTGATCCTTTCTGGGATCACTGCCGAAATATGCCTCTCCCCGAGTCCTTAAAGCACCGTATGGCGCTGTTTGAAGACACCGGGCGAGTCTTTAAGCCTCAGGACGATGTGTTTGCTGAGAACTCCTGGGTGCAGGTCCTGATGGGCCAGGGCGTTATGCCTAAGACCTATCACAACATCGCAAAAGCAATGAGCAAGCCCCAGTTAAAAGAGTTCCTGGGGAATATAGAGCAACAGGTAACGCAAACCGTTGCGGCACTGCCCCCCCACGGCGCCTATGTGACCGCGTTGGTTAATCATAAAGGCTAACCGCCTCAGCAGTGATCGCCCGCTATCAGCGGGCAAAAACCACGTCGCCGCTTCTTCCCCCTACCCCTAAAACTTCTCTTTACGTTGAGGCTCAATCGGCTTTCTCCTTTTGCCGCCAAGGGCATGCTGGCCTAAGTCACAAAACCAACTGGCAAAAAAAAGGCCGAGCATATAGCCCGGCCTTTTCAATTTTGATGCCTACCGTTACTGCTGGGTCAGGTTGTAGTTCCACCAAACACCGTCACCCGCTTCAACGGTCAACCACAGCGTACCGTCATCTTCGACGTAGACGCTGTAGGTAATGCTGTTTGGCGCTTCGTTAGGTGAAGTCAGTTCGGCTCCATTAACCGCCTTGGGAATGCCCACGTAGGCGCCCAAGCCGTTCAAGGTCACGGTACCCGCCTCTGCATCGTACGTCCAAGTCGCGTCGCCGTTGCCGTCATGGGGCGAGATGGGCTCACCACACCCTTCAGCGACGCCCTGCCAAGGCTCCAACCACGTTGCGTCCTGCAGGTTGTTACTGAACGTGCCGTCAGCAGCGAACTCAAACTGGTCGTCAAACAAGCAGTCTCGAACCGCGATAACACCGTCATCAGCATTCCACCAGGAAATGTCGAACTCGGCAGGACCAACACCCAGTGAACCAGCCTGTGACGTCAACGTCCAGACACCGACCACCGGTGGTAATGCAGGTGGCTCGGCGGTCTTAACCATCTTGTAGTTCCACCACACACCGGCGCCCGATTCGACTGTGAACATCGCGGAACCATCTTCTTGCAAATAGGCGTTGTAGGTCACGCTGTCTGGGGTTTCATTCGGCGAAGCCAATTCAGAACCGTTCACCGCTTTGGGTATACCGAGGTATGCGCCCCGACCATTCAGCGTCAACTCACCCGCTGCTTCGTCGAAGACCCAAGTGGCCTCGCCGCCGCCATCGTGGGGAGCGACTGGCGCACCACACCCTTCAGCAACACCCTGCCAAGGCTCAAGCCACGTCTCGCTTTGCAGGACGTTCTGGAAGCTACCGTCGCGATTGAAGATGTATTCATCATCAAACAGGCAGTCTCTCACCGCGATGACACCATCATCGGCATTCCACCAGCTGATATCGAACTCAGCCGGACCGACACCCAATGAACCGGCTTCGGGTGCAATCTGCCATGTACCCGCGAAACCAGTAGAGGGAGTAGCACCGCCACCGTCACCTTCGACTTCCCAGCGAACGTTGGCGATCTCGAAGGAGTAGCCTTGCTGATCCCCAAAGGTTGGGAACAACACGATACCGGTATTCACGTTGGTCAAATCCAATCCGAAACCTTCGAGTTCCGCAACGGTTACCTCAAACGTCTGCCAGCTGCCCGGCGTGTAACCGCTCAGGTCGAGCTGAACGTCACCCGTGCTGCATGGGAAGAAGCAATCGACTTTGTAAACGACACCAGCAGCGGCGGTATCGGCCGGAATTCGCATATCCCAAACCAATTTGCCTTCAGCGCGGAAGTCGCTGACATCAACCCCACCGGCGGCGCCGAAGAAGAACACGCCGTCTTCGCCATCAGCCGCAAAGTTCACCATCAGTGCCGT
Organism: Luminiphilus sp.; assembly: GCA_965655505.1. GTDB lineage: Bacteria > Pseudomonadota > Gammaproteobacteria > Pseudomonadales > Halieaceae > Luminiphilus. The sequence continues at coordinate 946 of CBFHHJ010000191.1, read as the reverse complement.
GCCAATATCAGCATCCCCCGAATCAGTCTCGGTCCAGGTAATATGGTTGCTGGTATTGCCATCACCGCAGTAGTCAGTGAAGCCAGTTCCTGTATCGGAACCGCAGATGCCGCGATCCCAAAGTGGGCCCACTTCGCCGTTGACATAGACCGGTACCAGGGCGCCATCAACGTCACCACCCGGTGCACGGACACCACAACCATTGGCTACCGGATGACCACATGACAGGCCAATGTTGTCGATAAGTACACGGGCTGAGGAGGTAGGCTCAAGCACAAAGAAACTCACAATGCTGCTGGTATCCAACTCTGAGAGACCCTCAGCGCGGAAAGCCAACAGCTCATTGACCTGCACTTTGTAGGTAAACCACTGATCCATGGGTAAGTCAGCGACCTTGAGCTCAACTTGGCCCAACGCAGGGTACCCGCTATCCATTTTGATCAAGATGGAGCTTTCCATATCGGTGCTGGCGCTATCCACATACAGGTCGAAGGCCAGCTCGCCGGCATGTAACTCCCAGTAATTGGGGTTGTTACCGAAGCCAAACAACTCTGTTGTTTCGCCATCGACGGCGTTGATAGAGACGTTACCCGAGTTCGAGGTCATCACCTCGATAACAGTACCGCGACCTTCAACTTCGGTCTCCATGAAGGTAAGCGATCCCTCGTTATCAAAGAAGGAGTTGACCGCTAGCTCACGAACAACCTGCTCGCCACCCACGGTCCACTCAAGGGAGTCAGCGCCGTCGGTGTACAGCGGGAAGCTGTCCTGGAAAGGGTCCTGCGCGTCAGGACGCTCGAGGCTGCGATCGACATTCGAGTTACAGCCATTACCGTCGGCTAGGCCGTAGCTACACTCGTAGACCCGCACATAGTCGATGATGAAGTCCGAAGGGATATCGCCCGGCTCAACAGGTCCTGGCAAGAAACCACCCACGGCCAGATTT
>CBFHHJ010000190.1:0-2911 GCA_965655505.1 Luminiphilus sp. | reverse complement strand
AGTTTCTGGATTCGTCGAAGGTAATAGCACGCTGCGCGCCACCCGTATCGAGCGTAAAGGCAGCTTCCAAGAGGGCACTACCGCGATCGAGCTCAAGGGTGAAATCAGTAACTTGGGCGCATCCGAGTTTACGCTCAGCGGCTTTGTTGTCGACTTTAGCAGTGCGGTTTTCGATGACGGTGCGACCGTCAGCGACCTAGTGGACGGCGTAGTGGTCGAGGTGAAAGGAACCCTTGCTAACAGTCGCATTAGCGCAACAGAAGTGGAGCTCGAAGACGACTTCATCGAGCAGTTTGATGATGACGACGAGCTTCGCGTGCAGGGTCTGATCAGTAACTTTGTTGGACTCGAAGCCTTCGATGTTAAGGGAGTGACTGTTGATGCGACGAACGCAGTGCTTCGACCGGCCGGCCTGGTACTGAATGATGGCGTCGCTGTAGAGGTGAAGGGCGTGCTGTCCGGCGGCATTTTGCAGGCCAGTGAAATTGAGTCCCGACGAGGACGCATTGAATTAGAGGCAGCAGTCCGCGAGATTGATGCTGATTCAGATACGATCACCCTGGGATTCTCTGCTGGCGACATTTCATTCCAGGTCGACGTACGCACATTGTTTGACGACGATACCGATCAATTGGCGGTGTTGACGCTTGCAGACCTGGCGATCGGCGACTTTTTGGAGGTTGAAGCCTATCAAGATGGAGATCAACTGATTGCAACGCGGGTTGATCGTGAAGATTCGGATGAGGAAATGATTCAAGCACCCGTAGAAGGGTTCACCGAGGGCAGTGATATTACTGTGCTTGGAGTCACCTTTGGGGTGGTCGGTGCCGAATTTGAATCACTTGCAGGGGGCGAGATATCGTCGTCGGCCTTTTTTCAGCAGGTACAGATTGGCGATCTTGTAAAAATCGAAGACGACGAACCCGCAGATGGTGTCGCTGATAGCATCGAGTTTGAGGCCGATGATCGCCTGGATGGTGGCATCGAGTTTGACGATGAAGATGACGATGAAGAGGACGAAGACGAGCAAGACGAGTCAGACGAGAATGAAGATGATTCCGAGGACAGCGGGGATGATGACGAGTCCGATGGCGAAAGTGAGGACGATGCATCGGAAGAGGACGAAGATGATTCCGAAGACAGCGGGGATGATGACGAATTCGATGGCGAAAGTGGGGACGATGCATCGGAAGACGACGAAGATGAGTCCGAAGACAGCATCAATGACGAATTAGATAGCGAAGACGAATCAGACAGCGAAGACGACGCGGAAGATGCATCGGACGACGATGCGGAAGATTCGGTCAATGACGAAGGTGATGACTCGGGCGACCTGCTCGATGACAACGCTTCAGATACTGAAGATACCGCGGACGAGGCAGAGAGTGGGTCTGACGACGGCAGTGATGATGTCACCGCAGAAGGCGAAGATGAGGTGGATAATTCAGACGATGAAACTGAAGATGCTTCCGATGATGTGGATGACTCAATCGAAAGCGATAGTTGAAAAAAATAGTTGATGCCAGTTTCTGACGCATTGTCGTCAGGCTTGTTGTGGCGGCTCAAAGGGCAGCACCATAATGGTGCCGCCCTTTTTACTTGAGCAGTGATCAGTCGCAATTAGTGTCTATGTACTTGCCTTGCGGTTACACACGACACCTTTACACACGACAAAGTGCGCACAGCTTATTGCCTGCGGGGTCTCTCAGGTAAGCGAGGTAGAGTTTACCAGCTGCACCCTCACGAACACCGGGGTCCTCCTCGCAGGGCGTGCCTCCGTTGGCTTTTCCGGCTTCGTGCCAGGCGTCGGCCAGTTCGGGTGTGGCGGCTGCAAAACCGATTGTGCTGCCGTTCCCGTGACATGCCTCGTTGCCATCAATCGGCTTTGTGACGGCAAAAATGCCTGTATCGGTAAAGTAAAACAGACGTCCTTTATCGTCGATGACACCGGGCTTGCATCCCAGCGCTCCTAGAGCGGCATCGTAAAAGGTTTTCGACGCGTCGATATTGTTAGATCCGAGCATGATATGACTAAACATTGATTCTCTCCGGCGAGTAGTGGGCTAAATAGATTTCCAGCGAATAAGTATGGCAGATTAGCTCTCGAGTTTGGGTAATCGAGGTACAACAGCTTTACGATCATTACGCGGTTTCGATCTTAATGTGCTTTTGAGGTCAGCGTTTCTGGCGAGGAGTTCGCGTACGCTAGCTTTTTAGGCGTATTTAAGTTTTAGCTGCACTGCTGCACGACCGCGCCGCTTGTGAGCACGAGCTTGCGCAAGATCAGCTGACTGGGTGTGATCTTCCGGAGTGGGGCCGAACCATTGCCATCTGGCGGGTGACCGGTGGATGATGTGCAGGTCGAGTTCCACTGTGAACTCTTAGAGGACGAGACTTGCACCATGACGATTAAAATCTTCACCACCGGCGGGACAATCGACAAGACTTACTTCGATGACAAGAGTGAGTACCAAGTCGGGGAGCCGCAGGCACACGGGGTGTTACAGCGTGCCAATGTGGTGGTCGATTATTCAGTCGAGTCGCTCATGCAAAAAGACAGCCTCCACCTGACCGATTCGGATCGCCTCAAAATGCGCGAAGCGGTAGAAGGCGAGGATGCGACACAAATCGTAATTACCCATGGAACCGATACCATGGTCGAGACGGGCGCCGCGTTGAAATCGATTCCGAACAAAACGATTGTGTTAACCGGGTCGATGTATCCTGCTCAATATCGCGATAGTGATGCGGTATTCAATTTGGGCTGTGCATTGATTGCTGCGCAAACACTGCCCCCGGGTGTTTATATCGCGATGAATGGACGTGTTTTTGATCCCCTACAGACGCGAAAGAATGTCGATAAAAATCGGTTTGAAGAAGCGGGTTAAGTGGGTTTTTTCAATCGTCGCGA
>CBFHHJ010000189.1:0-2940 GCA_965655505.1 Luminiphilus sp. | reverse complement strand
GCGTCGCCCGGGAGTGTCGGGTAGCCAATCGGCCATAAGTGCCAGCCAATGATCTCTAACAGGGCCTGGTGCACTGTGTAGCCAGACGCCACCCAGTTCATGAGGTGCGACAGCAAAAGCCGCAAGCGCGTATTCCGCCTGCTGCCAGATTGCCTCGGCCGGCGTCGACATTAGGCCGCCATTTCCTCCAGCGCGCGCTCGATTCGAACATCACCCCCGGCCTCGTCGAGCGGGTCTCTGCGCAAACGGTGGCGTAGCACGATGACTGCAACGGCCCGAAGATGCTCAATGGTGACTGACTCTGCAGAAGACAGTGCGGCATGGGCGCGCGCGGCTCGGATCAAGGTGAGTTCACCTCGCAGACCATCGGTGCCCAGTCGCATACACAGGCCGGCGGCCCATTCGAGCGCTTCGGTCGGTGTGTCGATGGCGGGCAATAAATTGCGAGCGGTCTCGATTTTTTTTCGCAGAGCTCGCTCTTTGCGCTGGAATTTTTTGACGAAAGCATCCCGGTCGCGTTCGAACAGGTCGCGCTGGCGGATGATGTCGACGCGAATCTTGATGTCTTGGGGTGTCGTCACATCGACCGACAAACCAAAACGATCGAGGAGTTGCGGGCGTAACTCGCCTTCTTCGGGATTGCCGCTACCAACGAGGACAAAGCGGGCAGGGTGGCGAATGCTCAGGCCTTCGCGCTCGACAACATTTTCTCCCGAGGCGGCCACGTCGAGTAGTGCGTCGACAATGTGATCTTCGAGAAGGTTAACTTCATCGATGTAGAGAAACCCTCGGTGCGCGCGGGCGAGTAGTCCGGGTTCGAATGCTTTTTCCCCCGAGTGCAACGCTTTTTCAATGTCGAGGGATCCGATCACGCGGTCTTCGGTTGCGCCCAAAGGTAGGTCAACAACCGGTAGCGACGTTGAGCCGGTCTTGGCGGACTTGTTGTCACACAACCCGCAAAGCCCTGGACGCGACTTGTCGGGGTCGCAATTGTAAGCGCAGCCGGCGACCACAGGCATTTTAGGGAGTAGCGCGGCCAGTGCACGGATGGCCGTGGACTTGCCCGTGCCCCTATCGCCCATAACCAATACGCCGCCGACGTCGTGATCAACGGCGGCAATCATTAGCGCGCGTTTCATTGTGTCCTGCGCAACAATCGCAGTGAAAGGGTAGGGGGTCGCCATTCGAGCCGTCGCTCCTTCAAGTCGTATGACCGATAGTGTAAACCAGTAGGAACGGTTTTTGCGTAACCAAAATGTGACACAATGAACTTTCGCTAAGTTAGTCCTGCGTTCCAACTAAGAGAACCTGTAATGCCAATCAGCCTCTCGTCGCTTCAGTCATCCATGCAGCCCGCTATCGATGCTGTCGGTGCCGAAATCTCTCTCGAGGAAGGGATGGTGATTCGCGACTACCGTGACACCACCGCCTCAGGTCGTCCGCTGATTCTGATTCACAGCATTAATGCCGCGCCCAGTGCTATGGAGCTTAAACCGCTGTTTGAGGATTATCGAGTACGTCGACCCGTCTACGCGCCGGACTTGCCAGGTTTTGGCCGCTCTAGCCGCGGCGACTATGGGTACTCTCCCGCATGGTTCGCACAAGCCATAGCCGAATATGTGGCGGCGCTTGAACTTGACACCCCTGAACTGGCGCCCGATATCGTGGCCTTATCGCTAAGCGGGGAGTTTGTCGCACGGGCCATTGTCGAGCATTCAATGCCCTGTCATTCGCTGACGCTGATTTCCCCAACGGGCTTGTCTAGGCGCCCACCTCCAAATCCTGAGTCGCTAAAGGGTTTGCAGAAGGTATTGCGTACGCCGCTGATTGGGCGCGGTTTGTTTCGAGCATTAACCTCCAAACCCAGTATTCGATTTTTTCTGGGTAAGGCCTTTCACGAATCCGTACCAACAGAAATGGTTGACTATGCCTGGCACACGGCACATCAGCCGAGCGCAGAGTTTGGTCCCTTTGCGTTTCTGTCGATGTCATTGTTTACGCCTGATGCACTCAGTGAGCTTTATCAACGGGTTCAGCAACCGCTTCTCGTGCTTTATGACGAAGACCCCAATATTGATTTTGATCAGCTGCCAACACTGCTCGCGAGGGATAATGTGAGTGCTGTGCGCATAGCGCCAACGTTGGGCTTGCCCCAGTGGGAGCGCCGCTCCGAGACTTTTCAGGCGCTAGAGACTTTCTTTGCAGAAAATGCTGGGGCGACCGGAACGGTTTGATTGGCCGGCGCCACCTGTTGCGACTTTATGAACTCGAGGCTGAATCGGCGGCGATAGCCGCTGCAGCAAGTGTTCCTGACAACGTCGCCATCGGCACGCCGGGACCGGGATGAACTGAACCCCCCGCCAAATACAGGCCGGGTACTCGGCTTCGAGCTCCCGGTCGCTGGAAGCTAGACATCATGCCGTGGGATGCGCGGCCATACAAAGACCCGCCCGTAGCGGGAAATAACTGGGCAAATTCATCCGGTGTGGTGGTCACCGCTTCCTGCGAAGCGTCGGTGAGAATATTCAGCCCACAAGCAGACATGACACTCTGTGCTCGATTCCATGCCTCGCGCTTGTGACCGCTATCCCAAGCCCCCGTACCGCCATCTGAGACACTATCTGCGACGCCATCTGCGGGCGCATTGATCAAAATCAACAGCCGCTCTGCGCCGTGCGGAGAAGCATTACCAAGTCGGTCTTGGGCGCAAACATACACCGTAGGCCGTGCTGGCAGTTGACGCTGTTTGAATAGGGTTGAGAACTCGCTGGGATAATCATCATCGAAAAACACATTGTGATAGTGCAGCGGAAAGCCTGAAGTCTTGGCGTTCAAACACCACGTGATCGCAGAAAGACCACGCTGCCTAACGGTCATCCCGGGGGTTGCTGTGCGTACCTCGTCGCCAAGCAATCCGTTCGCCAGAGCAGATTGATCGCC
>CBFHHJ010000188.1:0-2943 GCA_965655505.1 Luminiphilus sp. | reverse complement strand
ACGTGGCTGAGGAGATTCGCGAAGCGGGTGGGGTCCCAAAAGAATTCAATACCATCGCTGTCGATGATGGGATTGCCATGGGTCATGAAGGGATGCTGTATTCACTGCCGTCCCGTGAGCTCATTGCCGACGCCTGTGAGTACATGATGAACGCCCACGCCATCGATGCAATGATTTGTCTTTCCAACTGCGACAAGATCACCCCCGGGATGTTAATGGCTGCGAACAGGCTCAACATTCCGACAATCTTCGTGGCGGGTGGCCCCATGGAGTCGGGCAAACTCAACTATCGCGGTGAGCTAAAGCGGGTCGACGCGCTTGATGCCTTCATCATTGCCTCTCAAGCTGACGCAACGGAGGCGGAGATAGAAACAGCCCAAGAGTCGGCCTGTCCAACCTGTGGTTCCTGCGCGCTAATGGGCACAGCCAATTCCATGAATTGTTTAACCGAGGCGCTGGGGCTGGCGCTGCCAGGTAACGGCACGATTGTCGCCACGCATACCGATCGTCGTGATCTGTTTAAGGAAGCTGCCCATCGCATTGTGGAGATGTCTTACGCTTGGTACCGCGATGGCGATGCCAGTGTTCTACCGCGCAGTATCATTACCCGTGAGGGACTCGAAAACGCCGTGCGGATGTCAATGGCTATTGGCGGTTCGACCAACACGATTCTGCATCTGTTGGCCACTGCACTTGAGTCTGACGTGGATTTCACAATCGACGACTTTGACCGAATCTCGCGCGACACGCCCTGTTTGTGCAAAGTGGCCCCCTCGGCACACGAGGTGTTTATCGAGGACATGCATCGCGCAGGGGGTGTGATGGCGGTAGCGGCGGAACTTAAGGCTGCAGGCTTGTTTCACAACGATAACCCTACCGTGCTCGGTAAGCCTATGGGTGCGCTCATTGATGAGTGGGATATCAGCAACAGCGCTAATGAAGTGGCGCGTCACCGGTTCAGTGCAGGGCCTGGAGGCCAGCGTACTACCGAGGCATTTTTCCAATCCAGTCGTTTCACGAGTCTCGATGAAGACCGTGAGGGTGGTGTGATTCGCAGTGTTCAGCATGCGTACTCGAAAGAGGGCGGCCTTGCTGTGCTTTATGGCAATATCGCGCCAGACTCCTGCGTAGTAAAGGCCGCGGGCGTTCCCGAGGCGGTCATGCAGTTCCGCGGCAGTGCACTGGTTTATGAAAGCATGGAAGATGCCATGGACGCGATTCAGGACGGCACCGTGCAGGCAGGCCACGTTGTTGTTATTCGCTATGAAGGACCGAGCGGTGGGCCTGGTATGCGTGAAATGCTGACTCCTACCGGCTTGCTACGTGCGAAGGGGCTTGCCGACAAGGCTGGTCTCATCACCGATGGGCGTTTCTCGGGAGCTACCTCCGGTTTGTCTGTAGGTCATGTCTCACCAGAGGCCGCGGCAGGTGGCGTGATTGCGCTGGTCGAAGATGGTGATGTCATTGAATTTGATATTCCCAATCGTCGTGTTCATCTTGATGTTGACGAAGCAGCGCTGGCGGCGCGTCGCGCGGCGCGTTTAGCCTTGGGGCCTTTAGCATGGAAGCCTAAGAACCGCGTTCGGCCGGTTACGACTGCGCTGCGCATTTTTGGGTTGACGGCGGGGTCTGCGGATAAGGGTGGCGCCCGAGACCGAGATAGACTGGATCGCGTAGAGGCATTGCTCGCACAGAACGACGCTTTCTAACGTCCAAGATAAAAACATCCGACGTGTTCAGGAACGTTGGCACTTAGCGCTTGCCGCTACCTTGATCTGACTACAGGAGTAATGGGCCCAGCAGGTGCCAGATTGCGGGCACTAACGCCGCGGTCGATAAAGCACTCTAAGCCCATTGCGAGGCCAGCGTATGCGCCCAGGGTTTGATCGACTTGCAGTGCTCTCGCGGTGCCGATGCCATGGGCTGCAACACCCAGGGCGATGCCTTGTATTTCGGGGCCGCGAATGCCTGATAGCCGCAGAATGCCGAGGCCGAAGACGGCACCAAAAATACCCGTGAGAATGACTGCGACTGCTGCTAGCGACGGCAGTCCACCTAGTCCTTCTGCGATTCCCATCGCAACCGGCGTGGTTGTGCTTTTGGGAGCGATCGAAAGTAGGGTCAGTTCACTTGCACCAAGGAAAGACGCGATCACGATGGTCGACGCCGCTGCGGTGGCGGTGCCCGCTACGACGCTAAGTAAGATGGGGACCAGCTGGGCTCGCAGGGTTCGTATCTGATTGTAGAGCGGAATCGCAAGTGCGACGGTCGCGGTGCCCAACAAAAAATGCAAGGGCTGCGCACCCGCGAAGTATGACTCGTAGTTTATTTCCAATGCACTCAACGCAATAATTACGAGTGCCATGCCAATCATTACCGGGTTCAGCAGCGGTGACTGGCCACTGCGCCTAAACAGCCATAAGGCCAAAATATACGCGAGCAGCGTAAAACCGAGACCTATACTCAACTCCGATAATCGGGTCCAAAGTTCTGCACTGGTAAAACTTTCGTCGGTCACGTTTGGTGCTCGTCAGCTGACCGGCTAGCCTGCTCTGAATTGTCTCGTTGACTGCCGCGTTTCATCGTCCCTCGCAGCATAAAGCCGGTTACTAGCAGGGTGATCACCGTACTGGTAACCAGTGCGACTCCAATTGCCAGCCACTCATCGGCGACTCTGTCGACGTAGAGCATGACGCCCGCGCCCGCGGGGATAAAAAATAACGACATGTGTTGCAGAAGAGGGCGACTTATACGCTCCATCGCGTTTGGCACCTCCCCACGCACCATCAGGTACACCAGCATCATCACCATGCCAACGACGGCGCCCGGTAGGGGAATGCTAGTGGCCTGTACGAGCCAATTACCCAGTAATTGGCAGGCCAAGAGAACGGTGAGTTCAATAAACATAAGGGGCATGTTGCCTAAGTGCTTTGGTAACCATGG
>CBFHHJ010000187.1:0-2955 GCA_965655505.1 Luminiphilus sp. | reverse complement strand
CGTATCACCACGCTCGATGTAAGGGGGCAGCGGCATATGACCGTACTTGTGCAAGATTTCAGGCCACTCAGCTGCCTCAGGCTCAAGGTGAAACAGCGCGCCCTCCCGACCTAAAACCCGCAGCGAAAACTCGCCAACATCCGAGTCGGCATCGGCGCTAATCTGCAAACAGCTTCCGGGTTTCGGGGATTTACTCGCCCGGACATGAGCCATCGCCGTGCCGTCTGCCCTCATCCGCTCAAGCAATATTTCGACCCGCCCACCGGTCTGCTTCCAGCCATACAAGCGCGCAGGCAATACCTTGGTATTGTTGAAAACTAGTAAGTCCTTTGAGTCAATCAGGTCAACAATGTCCGTAAATCGGCAATGGTCGACGGAGCCGTCAACGCCATCAAGCACCATCAACCGCGAAGCGCTGCGTTTCTCCAGCGGCGCCTGCGCGATCAATTCGCTCGGCAAATTGAAACCAAAATCCTGACGTTTCATGGCTAATGTGATCTACGGTTCTTGAAACTTAATTCAGTTACAAAAAAGCCGGCTCTGAGCCGGCTTTTAGTTCGTGGCCGGATGTATACCCGGCAATGATAGCTGACTGACCCGCTTACTCGGCTTCGGCCTCTGCTTCGGTCTCTTCCGCCGCTTCGGCCTCGTCCGCTGGTGCTTCGGGCTCTGGCTCGGCAGGCAAGGTGACCTTGATCAGCTCTTCGGCGAGTAGAATTTTTACCTTCTCTTCACCGTTAACCGGCTTGCCGCTGGCGTCTTGAATTGCGAAACGTTCGTCACCGCGTTTAAAGATTTTATAGTCGTCAGTTTTTTTGATGAGGGTCATCGCCATGTCTTTTCTCCATTGGATACTCAGAAGCGTGCCACCGGGATGGACCCCGGCGCGCTGAGTCGGCTCGCAGTGTAACGTAAAGTTCCTTTAAGTTCAGCAATCCATTGCTGTTTCTGAGCCAATTGCTATAATCCCCGCGCTCAATTCAGGGCCGGAGTGGTGGAATTGGTAGACACAGGGGATTCAAAATCCCCCGCTGTAAAAGGCGTGCCGGTTCAAGTCCGGCCTTCGGTACCATACAAAGCAAGATCTGCGAGCAGCGCCACAGCGCGGCGAATAAGTACCAGATTCTAGCGAGCCAAAACGCGATCTAATCCGTGAGCCGCCCTCAGCAGACCTCTTCGCATCGCCATCTGCTCGATTCGCGTAGAAAGGAAAATTCGCCATGCCGACGCTTTGGACTCCATCACCTGATCGCGTGCAGCAGTCAAACCTTAAGCGCTTCGAGGAACGACTAAATACTATCTACGATGAGCGATTCGCTGACTATGGGGCACTGCATCAATGGTCAACAACTCATCCAGAGGCATTCTGGCAGTCAGTTTGGGAGTTTGCGGACGTCAGGCATTCTGAGCCCGCGACAACCGTCCTCAGCAACGGCGACCAATTCATCGGCGCCAAGTGGTTCGAAGGCGCCCGACTCAATTTCGCGGAAAATTTGCTGCGCCGGTGCGACGATAAACCGGCAATCATAGGTCGACTGGAAAACGGCCAGCGCACTGAACTTTCTTGGGGCGAGCTTTATGATGCAGTCGCTCGCACGGCTGCAGCGCTTCGAGCAAGCGGCGTGTCTGAGGGCGATCGCGTAGCGGGGCTGCTGCCCAACGTCCCCGAAACCGTGATTGCGATGCTGGCAACAACCAGCATTGGCGCGGTTTGGTCGTCCTGCTCGCCCGATTTTGGCGCTAACAGCGTAATGGATCGCTTTGGGCAGATTTCACCAAAAGTACTTTTTGTCTGCGACGGTTACTTTTACAACGGCAAAACCATTGACTGCCGCTCAAAGGTAGCAGAGCTTGCCGATGCCCTTGAGAGCGCAGTGAGCGTGGTTACTGTGCCAGTCGTTGGTTTAGAGATCGCGACCAACAGCAGCATCGTTGCTTGGAGTCAGTTCTTGGGTGATGAATCTCCGCCGGAACTGATCTTTGCTCAACTACCCTTCGATCACCCGCTTTACATCATGTTTTCATCGGGCACTACCGGCGTACCCAAGTGTATCGTGCACGGTGCCGGCGGCACGTTATTGCAGCATGTAAAAGAACATCAGTTACACACAGGACTGAGACCGGAAGACGTATTGTTCTATTTCACCACCTGCGGCTGGATGATGTGGAACTGGCTGGTATCGGGTCTCGCAAGCGAAGCAACGCTGCTTCTCTATGACGGATCGCCCTTCTATCCAAACGCCGAATCCCTGTGGGACATCTGTGATGAGGAAGACGTCAACATTATGGGCGTCGGTGCCAAGTTCATTTCGGCCACCGAAAAAGCTGACGTCAAGCCGCGACAGAGCCACCGGTTAAGCAATTTGCGCACATTGCTGTCAACGGGTTCACCGCTCTCTCACGAAAGTTTCCGCTTTGTCTACAACGACGTAAAACAGGATCTGTGCCTCGCTTCGATCTCTGGCGGGACAGACATTATCTCCTGCTTCGCGCTGGGCAATGAATGCCTGCCGGTCAATGAGGGCGAGCTTCAATGTCCCGGCCTGGGTCTTGCCGTTGAGGTCTGGGATGAAGACGGCCAGCCGGTTGTCGGTACCAAGGGCGATCTGGTGTGCACTAAGCCTTTTCCCTGCACACCCCTCGGGTTCTGGAATGACGCCGACGGATCACGCTACCGCGCAGCGTACTTTGAGCACTTCCCCGGTATTTGGGCGCAGGGGGACTACGCCGAAGTCACCGCTAATGGCGGTTTCATTATTCATGGCCGCTCAGATGCGGTATTAAACCCAGGTGGCGTTCGTATCGGTACCGCCGAGATCTATCGCCAAGTGGAAAGCTTGGAGGACGTCGAGGAAAGTATCTGCGTGGGTCAGGAATGGAATAATGATGTACGCGTTGTGCTCTTTGTCGTTCTTCGCCCTGGCGTCGAGCTCAATGACACGCTATCCGACGAAA
>CBFHHJ010000186.1:0-2984 GCA_965655505.1 Luminiphilus sp. | reverse complement strand
GAGAAGCGAATATTCAGGACACTGCGATTGCCATGGAGGCGTTCAACTCTGAGGACATCACAAAGCGCGGTATCGTTAACGCTCAAGATTTATTCAATCAGGCGGTTGGCGTCGTGGGCTACGAGAGTCCGACTGCCCGAGGGACTATCAGCCTCAACATACGGGGCGTGGGATCAGGTAACCCAACCTTATGGCAAGATCCCGCCAATGGTCTCTACGTTGACGGCGTGTATGTCGGCAAGGGAACTGGCAACGCGGTTGATGCCATAGATCTGGAGCGCGTCGAAATTTTGCGTGGTCCCCAGGGCACGCTGTACGGCCGTAACTCCACGGGTGGTTCGGTAAACTTCATTACCCGCAAGCCCGGCGAAGAGACCTCAGGGAAGCTGGTCGTTTCAGGGGGTAATTACGGTTACCAATCAGTCCAGGGGCGCTTCGATCTACCGCTCTCGGATAGCCTGTCGGTGGCTGCCTCCTTCCAGACCCGAGAACGCGATGCGTTTTACGACAATTCAAACGCCAATGCGGATGATTTTCAGAGCCTCGATCGTCAGAGCTATCGGCTAGCGGTACGTTGGACACCGTCCGATACCTTCACTGCAGACTACAGCTACGCCCGCAGCGAAATTGACGAAAACACGGTAATGTTGAAGGCTGATGGCTTTTATCCAACCGCAGCTACCGCTGCGTTTTCACCCGGCTATCCGAACAACGTCTCGTTCGACACAGATTTCAGAGCGCAAACAGTTGCAGGCACCGGCGAAGGTGTAAAGAACTTCATTCTGCCCGGCGCACCGCTTCCTCAAGTACAGCAGTTTGTGGATTGGGCTGACGCATACGTGGATTGGTTCGGCGACCGTCAAGCGAGCTTTGGAACATCCGACGGGGGTGGTGAAGCAGACTACTCGAATCGCAGCATGAGTGAAGTCGATATGCACGCCCTGACGTTGACCTGGGATGTCAGCGATTCCTTCCAAATCAAGTCGATCACGGGATATCGGGACACCACAGCGATGTCCACGAGCGATATTGATGGCATGGACAACACGGTTGACAGCGGTACGCTCCACGACACCGCGCTTTTGACCATTGGAGGTTTGTTCTTCAACTCGGTTCCTTTTGGTGCGGGCCAGTTTTTAGTTGATGCGGCTGGTGGTCAGTTTGCAATGGCTCTGTCGATGATTGATGGAATTAACGCTTACGGTTCAGCCCCCCTGTACACGCTGATTGATTCTCAAGATAGCTATGATCAGTTTTCTCAAGAATTTCAGTTTATCGGCGAAATCAATGACAGCCTCAGCTACGTGGCGGGACTCTACTATTACGAAGACAGCTCTCAGAGCCGTGGTATCCGCAGCTTCACCTTCCCGCTAGCGTTTTCAGACAGCGTGAGTTTCGATCTCGACACTGAGGCCGTCGCGGCGTTTGGTGAGGTAACTTGGGATATGGGCGATTTCTCATTGACCGGTGGCCTACGCTATACAGAGGAAAGCAAAGACATCACCTATTTACACCGAGCAAATCCCGGAACCTTTGATCGCTTGTTTGGTTACTTAGGCGCAGGCCTTGCAACGGGTAACCCCACCTATGACGGCTTTGATTGGGCGGGCAGCTACGTGGAATCCGGTCGTGATGAGGGAACCATGCTGGAGACCTCCTACTATGGCGAAAAAGAGAGTGCCGACTTCGATAACGTTTCCGGTCGTTTGACTGCAAAATACAATTTCTCGGATGACATCAACGCCTATGCCACCTATTCAACAGGCTATCGTAGCGGTGGATTCAACGGGACCACCTATACCCCTGGGGTGGGTGCTGACTTCTACGACGAGGAGACGATGACCAACATGGAGTTGGGTCTCAAATCAACGTTGATGGATGGTCGAGTGCGCGTCAATGCCGCGGTGTTCCGCTATGAGTACGAGGACCTGCAGGTTAACGCAGTGGCAGAGCAAAACGGCGCACTCGTAAGCGGTATTAGCAACGCGGGTAAAGCTGAGCGTGACGGTGTAGAGCTTGCCGTAACCTGGCAGCTCGCTGATAGCTTGGTGGCGAACGTGAACTGGGCGCACCTGAGCGGTGAATTTGACGAGTATCCGCCAAATGTCGCCCCCGACGGTACGGTGCAAGACATTAATGCCTTGGGTTTGGTTACCCGCGGCCTATCGCCTGATGATCAAGTCACAGCGAGCATCGATTGGGACCTATATCAATCGGCTAACACCCGAATTAGCTGGAACCTCAACGGTTCATGGCAAACGGAAACCCAAGCGTTAATCGTAGAGACCGATGTCATTGGTGGTGTACCTGTCACCATGGACACGCGAAGCGTAGATGAGCGTACTTTGATTAACACTCGTCTAGCCTGGGATTACGAGACCGATGGTGGCTCAGTGTTCTCTATCGCCGCGTGGGGTATGAACCTCACCGATGAAGACTACCGTACTTTCGGCTACGGTCTCCGAGAAGGTATCGGCGTGAACACTCAAATGTACGGCGCGCCACGCACCTACGGTGTTGATCTGGCGGTGAGCTTCTAAGCCGTGGCCTCTGGGTCACTCAGCACTTTCAATTGATGAGCTAAAACGAAAAAGCCTGCTTATGCAGGCTTTTTTGTAACTTAAGATAGGAAAGTTGCGCAAGTAAGACGAAGATTCAAAGGTGCGCCTTGCACACAACCCCACGCTAGTTCCAGCGACATCACGCTGACCGTATCAGAGCACAACACAACACAACACAACACAACACAACACAACACAGCAGAGCGTAGTATGCGGTTCTTCAGCCTGAGGCAACGAGGGGCACGTTGAGGGCTACTGTAGGTAGCGAACCTCGTTGCAATGAAGTCTGGCGACCTGATCGATAACTCCCTAGGAGGCATTGTATGAAAATAACAAAGTGCTGGTCGGGCTCTCGGAGTTTGGGTTTCATACTCGCCCTCGCGGGGTTTTCCCTATGCGCCCAAGCCGCGGACGAGCCCAATA
>CBFHHJ010000185.1:0-3002 GCA_965655505.1 Luminiphilus sp. | reverse complement strand
GCCTCACATGTTGGCGCTGAGTGCGCTCGATGAAGTGCTTGCTCATTGGTTACTGAGCGGCGTTACCTTGACCTTGGTAGCGCCAGTCTTTGCCGCGATGCTGTATTTGCCGAGTGACGCGGTGCCCGTGTTAATGATGAGTTTGTTGCTCGGCAGCCTCTCCCTGTCACTCGTCGGTGCCATTGGCGCGGCCCTGACCGTCGGCTTGCGGCGCGGCGGCATGTTGTTGTCGCTACTTATTATCCCGTTGTACGTCCCAGTCCTGATTTTTGGGACGAGTGCCGTGAACGAAGCGGCAAACGGGTATGATGGCGCGGGCTGGCTGGCTTTGCTCGGTGCGTTTGCGGCCGCGAGCCTTGTTTTGGCCCCGTTCGCAATCAGTGCGGGGCTGAGAATTTCCCTTGAGAGTTGAATGTCGTAGACGTCAGGCATTTTTTATCGATCAACAGCGGATATAATCAACCCATGTGGTCTATTGTTCATAAAATGGGGTCTCCCCCGTGGTTCTATCGCTTCGCTAATACGCTGGTTGGCTGGCTGTTGCCCATCGTCGTCATCGCACTGGCGATCGGTGCCCTGTGGGGGTTGCTCTACGCGCCACCGGATTTTCGCCAAGGTAACAGTTACCGCATTATCTTTATTCATGTGCCCGCTGCGGTGGTGGCACTCGCGGGTTACTACGTCATGGCCTTCGCGGGCTTAGTCAGTCTGGTGTGGAAAATTAAAATGGCTGATACCGCAATGCGGGCCGTTGCACCCGTAGGTGCGGCGCTCACCTTTATTGCTCTGTTCACCGGCGCAATCTGGGGTAAACCCACGTGGGGTACCTGGTGGGTGTGGGATGCGCGCATTACATCCATGTTGATTTTGCTATTTCTTTACCTCGGCGTCATCGCGCTTTTTGAGGCTTACGACAACAAGTCAGCGGCGGCGAAGGCTTGTGCTGTCCTATCGTTAGTCGGCACCGTCAATATTCCAATCATCTACAAGTCGGTGGACTGGTGGTACAGCCTGCATCAGCCTGCGACCCTGAAGTTCTCCGGTGATTCTGCCATCGATAGTTCAATGCTTTATCCACTGTTGCTAAACATCGCGGCGTTTTATGCGTTATTTGCCACCGCTGTTCTCCTCAACATGCGCGCCGAACTACTGGCGACTCACCGCCAGTCCGCTTGGCTTCGTAAGGCTTTGGATCCCAACGACTGATGTATTTCGACAGTATTCAAGCAGCGTGGCAGATGGATGGCCACGGACCTTATGTTTGGGGGGCGTATCTCGCAACGCTGTTCGTTATTGCGTTGCTCATTATCCCACCGGTGTTGCGCGCAAAAACAGCGCGCAAGCAGTTGCTTGCTGAAGCACGCAGGCTGTCAGCCTCATCCGCAGTAAGCGATAAACATGAGGCGGCGCCATCACAGCTCACAGCCAGCAGCAATGACGAGAGCACTGATGCCAGTGCTAATAGTAGTACCCCAAAAAGTGAATTCAATGCATCCGAAACGTAAACAACGATTGATCATTGCGCTGGTGATAACGGTGTTATCGAGCACCGCGATCGGCCTTGTCAGCTATGCCCTCCGAGGGAACATTAACCTGTTCTACCCCCCGGTAGACGTTGTTGCCGGTAAGGCCCCGACCGACCGCCCCATTCGAGTAGGTGGCATGGTGGTCGAGGGCAGTATTAAGCGTAGCGACACTGATTTAACGACGGTGTTTTCGGTAACCGATTACGATGGTGTGGTCGAGATCAGCTACACCGGTATCTTGCCGGACCTGTTTGCTGAGGGGGAGGGCGTCGTTGCTGCAGGAACACTGGACGGGGCCGGGCGACTCGTTGCCACCGAGGTTCTTGCTAAGCACGATGAAAACTATATGCCCCCTGAGGTCGCCGCGGCGCTCGAGGGCAAGTCGCCGGGCTATCAGAATGGACCCGCGACGTCAGAGCAGGGTGATACATGATTCCAGAGCTTGGTCAGTTTTCTCTAATTATCGCGTTCGTCCTCGCGGTGTTGCTGGGCACGGTTCCCTTATACGGTGCATGGCGGCGGGACATCGCCGCGATGAATTTGGCGCCAACTCTGGCCTTGGCGGTGTTCACCTTCCTGTTGCTGGCTTTCGCGTTGTTGACCCATGCATTTTTGAACGACGATTTTTCGGTGAAGGTTGTCGCGGGCAACAGTAATAGCCTGCTGCCACCCATGTATAAGTTCTCAGCGGTCTGGGGTAATCACGAGGGTTCGCTGTTGCTCTGGGTGCTCATTCTGGCGGGTTGGATGACAGCCGTTGCCTTTTTCAGTCGCGGCTTACCCTTGGTGGTGCTGTCGCGGGTGCTTGGCGTCATGGGTCTTGTTGCGGTGGGGTTTATTGCATTTTCGCTGTTTACCTCAAATCCCTTTGAGCGCCTGTTGCCCGGTATTCCAGGGGAGGGGCGCGATCTCAATCCGCTGCTTCAGGATCCGGGTTTAATCATTCACCCGCCGTTGCTGTACATGGGCTACGTCGGTTTCTCGGTGCCTTTTGCTTTCGCTATTGCGGCGCTACTCGGTGGTCACCTTGACGCCGCCTGGGCTCGTTGGTCTCGCCCGTGGACGAATGTCGCCTGGGGGTTTTTGACCTTGGGGATCATGTTGGGAAGCTGGTGGGCTTACTACGAGTTGGGCTGGGGCGGCTGGTGGTTTTGGGATCCGGTAGAGAACGCTTCATTTATGCCGTGGTTGGTGGGCACGGGTCTTGTGCATTCATTGGCGGTGACTGAAAAGCGGGGGCTGTTTCGTTCCTGGACAGTGCTCATGGCTATTGCAGCGTTTTCACTATCGCTACTAGGCACTTTTTTGGTTCGTTCGGGTGTTCTGACGTCGGTGCACGCATTTGCTGCGGACCCGGATCGTGGACTATTCATTTTGATTTTCCTCGGGATCGTTATCGGCGGCTCGCTGAGTCTGTACGCCTTGCGCGCGCCAACAGTTGCCAGTCGAGTCAATTACGGGCCGGTATCGCGGGAA
>CBFHHJ010000184.1:0-3013 GCA_965655505.1 Luminiphilus sp. | reverse complement strand
CGCGCTGGTAGCGGCAGACAGCTTGAAGTTTGACGACGCGGTCAGGTTGGTTCGGCTGCGCGGTGAGGCAATGCAAGAGTCGGTGCCCGTGGGCGAGGGTGCGATGGCCGCGATCATCGGTCTTGACGATCAAACGATTAACGAAGTATGCGCGACCATCAACCGCGAACCCAATCACCAGGTACTGGCTGTCAATTTTAATTCCCCCGGACAGGTTGTTATTGCTGGCCACAGCGATGCGGTTGACGAAGCCATTGGTGCACTGAAAGAGCAGGGTGCGAAAAGGGCTTTGCCATTGCCGGTGAGCGCGCCCTTCCATACGCCGTTGATGCGTCGAGCGGGACAAGTGTTGGAGTCCGCTCTCGACAGCATGTCAGTGGCCGATCCGTCGATACCGGTTGTCAGTAACGTCAATGCGCAACCACAGACACGGGGCGTCGAGATTCGGCAGTTATTGGTTGAGCAGATTGCGTCGCCGGTGCAATGGACTCATTCGGTCCAAACCATGATTGATAACGGCAGCGAACAGTTCGTAGAGTGCGGCCCGGGTAAAGTATTGTCGGGTCTTGTTCGCCGCATTAATAAAGTGGTGTCGTGTCACTCTATTGAAACTCCCGACGCGATGTCCGCAACCCTCGAAGCCTTGGGTCAGTAAGAGTTGCAGCGTCTTTTTGAATTGAGATGAGCCGCAACAGCGCAACGAAAGAAAAGGGATCGATATATGAACACTGCCGTTGAATCACGCATCGCGTTAGTCACGGGCGCCAGCCGCGGCATTGGTAAAGCGATCGCTGAAGCGCTTGCAGCGAGTGGCATGATCGTTGTCGGTACTGCGACGTCAGACAGTGGGTCTGCTTCGATAAATGGGTGGCTCGAACCCCTAGGCGGGGCTGGAATGACCCTCAATGTCACCGATCCTGATAGCGTTGCCGCCGTCGTCTCAGCAACCACTGAGCGATTTGGCGCCCCCACCGTACTCGTTAATAATGCCGGCATCACTCGAGACAACATCTTAATGCGCATGAAAGAGGATGAGTGGCAGGAGGTTATTGATACCAATCTGAATGCGATTTTCCGCTTGAGTAAGGCGTGTGCGCGGGGCATGACTAAGGCGCGCTGGGGCAGGGTTATCAATATTTCATCGGTGGTTGGGTCGATGGGCAATGCTGGGCAGAGTAACTATGCGGCGACCAAGGCGGGTGCCGAGGGCTTCACCCGTGCGCTTGCCAAAGAGCTTGGGTCGAGATCTATCACGGTCAACGCCATAGCACCTGGCTTTATTGACACTGACATGACCAAATCCTTGTCAGACGACAATAAATCGTTGATGTTGGGTCAGATACCCCTAGGTCGTCTGGGGCAACCCGAAGAAATTGCTGCGACAGTTGCGTTTTTGGCCAGTGATGCGGCAGGCTACATCACTGGCGAAACAATTCACGTCAATGGCGGAATGTACATGGGCTGATTTCATGCCCGTCAAGGGTTCCACTTCTCGCTGATGAGAGTAAAATCCGGACACCAATGGGACACAATCCCTGTCACTAACTTTTTGGAGATACCAAATAACCATGAGCAGCATTGAAGATCGCGTCAAGAAAATCGTCGCCGAGCAACTTGGCGTTAAAGAAGACGAAGTCCGAGCAGAAGCATCCTTTGTGGATGATTTGGGTGCTGACTCGTTGGACACCGTTGAGTTGGTGATGGCGCTTGAAGAAGAATTCGAGACTGAAATTCCCGACGAGGAAGCCGAAAAGATCACTACCGTTCAGCTGGCGATAAGCTACATCAACGAGAACCTTTCCTGAGGTTTTCAAGTAAACGCTGATTCTGAGCCGCTCTACGTTTGTAGAGCGGCTTTTTTGTGTTGCGGCTTACGTCGGGTTGATTTTATTGCATGATTGGCAAGGAGATAGATGATGCTGGGTAATCGCGTGGTGGTAACCGGGATGGGAATGGTTTCCCCGGTTGGTCTGGATGTTGAGTCTAGTTGGCAAGCAATCTGCAACGGAGTCAGTGGTGCAGCACCGATCGAATCCTTTGACACCGAGGCGTTTTCTACGCGCTTTAGCTGCTCGGTGAAAAATTTTAGCGTCGACGGTTTCATCGCACCCAAAGATGCCAAGCGCATGGATCCCTTTGTCCAGTTTGGCATGGTTGCCGGTATTCAAGCTCTGGCCGACAGCGGGCTAGAAATCACCGAGGAAAATCAGGACCGAGTCGGTTGTGCGATTGGTTCGGGCATTGGTGGTATCGGCTCTATTGAGCGCAACACCGAGATCGTACGCAACTCGGGTCCCCGCAAGATGTCGCCATTTTTTGTGCCTGGCGCGATCATCAACATGATCGGGGGTAATTTATCGGTTATGTATAACCTCCGTGGTCCAAACATCGCGGTTGTCACTGCGTGTACGACGGGAACCCACAATATTGGTCTGGGTGCCCGCATGATTGCTACCGGCGAAGCCGATGTGATGTTAGTTGGGGGTTCAGAGATGGCGACAACACCTGTTGGTGTTGGAGGATTCGCCGCCGCACGCGCGCTTTCGACGCGCAATGATGAGCCCACCCGAGCGTCACGTCCCTGGGATGCCGATCGAGATGGCTTCGTGTTGGGCGACGGCGCGGCGGTACTGGTGCTCGAATCCCTAGAGAGTGCGCAGAAACGAGGCGCGCGTATTTATGCGGAAGTCTCGGGGTCGGGGATGAGCGGTGATGCATATCACATGACCTCGCCTCCGGAGGATGGCCGAGGCGCGGCGAAATCAATGGAGAATGCTCTGCGTGATGCCCAACTGAACCCCGCGGATATTGGCTATATCAATGCCCACGGCACCTCAACCTTGGCCGGCGATGTCGCCGAGACGATGGCCGTAAAGTCGGTGTTTGGCAGTTCGGCGAATGATGTTGCAGTGAGTTCGACCAAATCGATGGTCGGTCATCTGCTGGGTGCAGCGGGTGCGGTAGAGGCTGTGTTCTCTATTCTGGCAATACGAGATCAAGTGGCACCGCCAAC
>CBFHHJ010000183.1:0-3039 GCA_965655505.1 Luminiphilus sp. | reverse complement strand
GTGGCAGACAACTGGCTAGCCGGCACGGGAGCAGGCGCCTTATGGCTTGCACTCCGGCGGGCAACCAAAACACCCACGAGGGAGGCCAAAATCACGCCGCCCAGCGCAAACACCCACCAGGGCATGCCGGCAATATCGGATGTTGTCTGAGGTGGCGTGGGGTTCGTGGCGACGGCTGGCGGTGCTGCTGCACGCTCGGCGTCCTGTTGGTCTCGCGCCGCTATTTCGGCCTGAAGTGCTGCAATTTGCTGGTCCTTAACGGTTACTAGTTGGCGGAGGCTACCCACCTGATCAGACAACTGGCCCAGTCGCGCTTGGATATCGGCCAATTCTGGATTTGCTGACATCGCCGGTGGCTTGTCAGCCTCCTCTGACATGCCCATGGACTGAGTTGTACCGGCTTCCTCAGCCATAGCTGCCGAGTCATCCATGCCAGCAGCCGCTGCGGCGATGACATCGCTTTCGCCTAACTCAGAATCTGAGGTCGCCGCCTCCATGTCCGTTTCCGGCGAATCGAATTCGTCCTCTGATGAGTCCATCTCATTGTCAGCCAACACACGCAAGGCGGGTGCCCGGCGAATTCCGCTTGCCCAATCACTATTCTGCTGGGCAACCTCGGCAATCGCCTCATTCTGGGAGGTGTAAATCTCTCCAGGTGCGGGTAGCTCCAATACGTACCCGGCTTTGAGGCCGTTGATGTTGCTACCCGTAAAAGCATTCGCATTCATTGCGACTGTAGCGATCATTGTTTGCTCAATGGTCGCTCCATCTGGGCGAGCAGAACGGGCGATATCCCAAAGCGTATCGTTGGCCTGAACCAAGTACTGACCACCCGCCGCAGGTCTGTCTTCGGCGTCGCGATCGTAGGCACGGTCAGGGCGAGTCTCAGGGGTAACAAAGGTTGGCTCCCCCGCCGGTTCGGCACTTTGCTCTCGAATCGCTTCAGAGGCGGTATCGCTGCCCGCTACTGCGGGTCCCTTGGCCGATGACGCAACCCGCACGGTCTCGGCCTTGCGTGGCAAGTCGACCAACACCGTGTACTCACGCAGCAGTCGACCGGCGGGCCAACGGGTTTCAATGAGGAAATCAAGGTAAGGCTCGAGCAAGGGCTGCTCGGTGGTCATGATGATCTTACTGTCTTCTCCATCGACCACGATCTCGAACTGAATGCTGGTGAGGAAATATGCCCGCTCGACGCCAAGACGATCGAAATCCTCCTGAGTCGCCAATCGGATACGAATATCCTCTGTGGTCAGGTCTTTGACATCTAGCAGTTTGACCTCCGCCCTAAGCGGCTCGTTCAAGAACGAGCGCATGGTGACATCACCAAGGCCAAGACCCCATGCTGAGGGCATTACCAACGGCAAGAAGGCCGCTACCAGAGCTGTGCGCTTAAACGGTTTCATTCGCTCCTCACCAGAACATTGATTCGTACCACAACCCAAACGGGATCCGAATTCTCACCACACAGTGTGACCCGTGACACGTTTTAACACTAAGGGCTACCGCCGACCACCCACAGTCCTAGCAAGAATTTACAGGTAATCCCTGCACAAGAACTCGGCGATCTGAACACTGTTGAGCGCAGCACCCTTGCGGACGTTATCGGATACCACCCACAAGTCGAGTCCACGCGGGTGGGAAATATCTTCCCGAATTCGTCCCACAAAGACCGGGTCCTGCCCCGCCGACTCGGTCACCGCAGTGGGATAACCCCCATCTACGTGCTCGTCAATGACCGTCACCCCGGGGGCTGAGAGGAGCAATTCACGGGCTTGCTCGGCAGAAATTTTATCGCGGGTTTCAATGTGTACCGCCTCCGAGTGGCCGAAGAAAACAGGCACACGCACGCAGGTTGGATTAACCTGAATCGAGTCGTCTTCAAAGATTTTCTGAGTTTCCCACACCATCTTCATCTCTTCACGGGTATAGCCGTTGTCTTGAAAGGTATCGATGTGCGGCAATGCGTTAAAGGCAATCTGCTTGGGATACACCTTGGCATCAACCGCCTGGCCATTTAACAAACGCGCCGTTTGGGTTGCTAGTTCTTCGATCGCGTCCTTACCCGTGCCGCTCACAGCCTGATAGGTCGCCACATTAATTCGCTCAATACCAACCGCATCCCGGATCGGCTTCAATGCGACCAACATTCCTATGGTCGAACAGTTTGGGTTTGCGATAATGCCCCGATTGGTATATTGGGCGATGGCATGTGGATTCACCTCGGGAACCACAAGCGGAATGTCCTCGTCGCGACGAAAATGTGAGGTGTTGTCTATGACTACGCAGCCCGCCGCCGCGGCTTTGGGCGCGTACTCGGCAGAGACCGAACCGCCCGCCGAAAACAATCCAATCTGCACCTGACTAAAGTCGAACTCAGCGAGATCACCGATGGTAAGGGTTTTGCCTCGGAATCGGACCGTTTTACCTGCTGAGCGCGATGACGCCAGTGGGAACAGTTTGCCCACGGGAAACTCACGCTGCTCAAGAATTTCCATCATGGCTTCACCGACAGCGCCGGTGGCGCCGACAACGGCAACGTCTATTTGTTTACTCATAACCCAACGACTTCCAAATGTGTTTATCGAGAAACACTACAATAAAAGAAAAAGTAACCCACTCAGCTCAGAGTGGAGATTATGGCATCACCCATTTCAGCTGTACCCACCACTTCGGTGCCCGCCTCGGCAATATCACCGGTGCGCAGGCCCGTATCGAGCACCGTGGCGACGGCGGTTTCAATCTGATCTGCGGCGGCTGGGCAACTTAGGGAATAGCGCAGCATCATGGCCACCGACAGTATCGTCGCGATGGGGTTCGCCTTGTTCTGACCAGCAATATCCGGCGCTGAACCGTGGACCGGCTCATAAAGCCCCTTCGAGTGCTCGTTCAACGAGGCCGAGGGCAACATGCCGATCGACCCTGTCAGCATCGCTGCGGTGTCTGACAAAATATCCCCAAATAAATTTCCGGTGACGAGTACATCAAACTGCTTAGGCGCGCGCACCAGCTGCATGGCAGCGTTATCCACGTAGATGT
>CBFHHJ010000182.1:0-3086 GCA_965655505.1 Luminiphilus sp. | reverse complement strand
AATCAACTCACTGGCATCGCCCTCGTTCAGTCGTTTGACTTCTTTGCGGCTCAATCCCGTCAGTGCGGCCACCGCAGACACCGTCGGGCGCTTGCCTGAGTCGATAACCCGCTGGAACCCGGCATCAACAAATGCGCGTCGTGCTAGCGTGGAGAACTCCGCGTAGGAGAGGCCGCTGCGCAGAAAAATTGCGGCAATGGGTCTAAGTACTTTAAGTACAACGCTGTGAAGTGTATTTTGGGTCGCATTCGTCATATTTGGGAATATATTCCCAAATATGACGAATTGCAAGTGCTTTATCAATTTCTCTGAAGGCCGTTAGCTAAGTGCACTGGCTGCTTGGGTTTGTAACACCGGAACATCGCATCGCTGCCGCTCTACCAGGCAAGATGCCGCTGCGGAGCGACATCCGTTGCTTACATCTAGCGCTGAGGAATGTTGAGCGTTGGGTTAGACTGGTCGCCTCGCGTTACATTGCATCGGCGTTGTCAGATTTCACCAACGGGTGCTCAACTACATTTAGACTAGAGGCAATTACGAATGAGCAAGTTAGCGCTGCCTACAGGCATTGATTACGCGGAACTGCGGGAGCACGAGCTTCGCAAGGTTCGAAAGATCATGATCGACGGCAATCTCACGGCAAACGTCGAGATGTCTGAGGGCGGGGTAAGTTCTCGGGTATACAACCAAGGGTATTGGGGCTTTGCGTCAATTCCCGCGATGGACTCTGAGAGCCGCGACAAGGTAATCCGCAAAGCGCTCGATAACGCCAAAGCTATGTGCCGATTTGGTGAGAAGCCCAGCGTTGATCTCGGTAGCGCCGCGTACCAAGGCGAACAGCACGGGGCAGCGGGATCTACCCTCTCCCAGAAAGAAAGCCTTGAGGTCATGGAAGCCGTCAACGCCCATTGCAAAACCCGGTTTCCCGGACTGATATCGACCACAGTGGTCTTGCACGAAGAGAGTCACAAAAAGAGCTTTGGAACCAGCAACGGTGGAACGGGCTTGAACACCATCGACCGCGCGGCCTGCTACATCCTCATGACCGCAGAAGACAAAAACGGTAAACCTGTCGAGTTGATGGAACTGGTCTCAGACAAAGGCAATCTTGGCGGCCTTGACCTGTCGATGGGACGCCTCGAATCCCTACTCGAAGAACAGCACGGTCACCTGATGGCGAAGTGTGACGCAGTCCCCGCTCGTGGTGGTGATCACACCGTTGTTCTATCACCGGAGCTAGCGGGCATGCTGGCCCACGAAGCAATGGGCCATCCCTGCGAAGCTGACTTGGTACTGAGCGGTTCAGTAACCGGCAATCTCGTCGGCAAGCCCGTCGCCAGTGAGTTAATCACGATGGTGGATTTTGCTCACACTTATAACCGTCAGGAAGTGATGATCCCGGTTTATGCGGATGATGAAGGCTCTGAGGCCGTCGATGCGGTGTTGATCGAGAACGGCATCATGAAACACTTTATGACCAGTCGCGAAACCGCTGCACGACTAGGCATTCCGTCTACCGGAAACGCTCGCGCCTATACCTTCAACGATGAGCCGCTCGTCAGAATGCGTAACACGGCTATTCTCCCGGGCACGAGCAATCTCGAGCAGATGATTAGCGAAGTCGAGGATGGCTACTACCTCATGAAAACCGGCAATGGCCAGGCGGACTCTACAACTGAATTTATGTTTGGCATCGACCTCGCCTACGAAATCAAAAACGGCAAGTTGGGTCGCGCGATTAGCGACACCACGGTATCGGGTACGGCGATCAATATGCTCAAAACTGTTGATGCGGTATCCAACGATATGCACTGGACCTGCAGTGGTTACTGCGGCAAGAAGCAGCCGATGGTGGTGTCGATGGGCGGACCAGCGATTCGTGCGCGAGCGCACCTGGGCGGGGAGTAATCGTTATGACGGTAGATGCAAAACAGATCGCGGAATCCGCGTTAGCGATGATGCAGGCATCGGGTTTTGATGACAGCCACGTCAGCGTCTCAATCTCGGAGCAAGACGAACTCAACATGAACCACAATGCACCGTCGCTGCTTCGCAGCACCGAGAACTACAACATCGGGCTGATCGGCATCGTTGACGGGCGAAAAGCGGCCACCGCGCTGACCGATATCGATCCAGAAGCCATGAAGAAAACGGTGCAATCGCTGTTTGAAGATGCCCAGAGTGCACCACAAGACGACGCCAACGCGGTGAGTGAAAATCAGGTCGCGCATTTTGAGCAGGGCCCGCTCGCTTCGAATCGTGATCTTCTCGCCGAAAAAGCGGAAGACCTGTTGAACTTCCGAGCGGCACAAACCCCCAACGTCATCATCGAAGAGGCCACCGTCAGTCACCGCATCGCGAGATCCTATGACGTCACCAGTCGCGGCACGGCGCTCTCATGCGTCATCGGCTGTTATGAGATGGGGGCCGCCGCTACGGGCACCGAAGGGGAGAAATCGAGCTCACTCAATTACAACGGTGGGCGTTGTAACGACTTGAACGGAACTCCCGGACAAGACTGGTTTGCCTTGGGTGAGATGTTGCTGGATACCCAGCGCCAGATTCATACCCGGCCACTGGGAGAGCGCTTTACCGGCGAGGTGATATTGGCGCCAACGGCAGTTTCCGATCTTGTGAGTTGGTTTCTGAGCCAACTCGGCTCGACGGCTCTGATCTCGGGTTCGTCAGTTTACCGCGATCGGGTGGGCGACAGCGTTGCCGCAGCGACCTTGTCACTCCATAGCTACTTTGATGCACCGGGGCACGCGCCTTTTACTTCGGACGGTTTCAAAGCGGAACTGCTAGAGCTGATTCAAGGAGGCAAGCTAACTAGTCTGTTAGTAGACCACTATGGCAGTCGAAAAACAGGCATTGCGCACACGCCCAGTTCGTCGGGCTGGCGGATCCTGCCGGGCACAGACAGCACCGCTGACCTCATCGCCAGCGTCAAGCAAGGCGCACTGGTGACGCGATTTTCGATGGGTAGCCCCGGCGCCAACGGCGACTTCTCGGGCATCATCAAGAACAGTTTCATCATCGAGAATGGTGAAGTGGGTGGCGCGCTCGCAGAGACGATGGTCGCCGGC
>CBFHHJ010000181.1:0-3101 GCA_965655505.1 Luminiphilus sp. | reverse complement strand
GCGTTGCCGCAGCTGGCATCAGGTGTTTGGGTTTCAGGTGCTTCCCTGAAATCAGCCAACGGCTATCTCTAGGCTACATCCGCCTCACCGACAGCTTCTGACGCTTGAGCCGTTTGCAATCTAAAACTCCGAGAACGCAGTAAGCTCAGCGTTTTCTCTATGGCGACGCTCAGAACGTATAGGCGTAGCTAATAGCGGGGCCTCGATAGGAAAGCGCATTAGTCGCTGACTGGCCTTCTACCGTGACATCTTCATCGAAGCGGAGATAACGGTAGGTGACCGTCATCGCACTGGTCCCCCAACGGTAGCCAACGCCCGTCGCCGCCTGAATGGTGAAATCGTGATCGCCGGTGCCAGCATCAAAGTGGTACGGCACAAACCAGGCGTCTTTGAGGGCCACCTCACCCCGGAGACCAACGACGCCATCCAGCGAGTCGTCCTTAAAGACCCCCTCAACACCCTGACCGTCACCGTTGGGTAAGCCCGCCGACGCGTCAAATTCGACTATGGTCTCGGTATCCACATAGCGCGCGCCCACATACACATCGAGGAAACTGCCTTCGACGTCTAACAGGTTATAACCAATGCCGATATTGTAGGTCCAGCTCTTGAGTGTGGCGCGTGCTTGCGTATCGATATTAATCGGCCCAGTCTCGTCAATCAGGCCAAAGGTGTTCTGACGCTTGTCGGAGTTCTTCGAGTAAACGATATCGGCAAGCAGAATTAGCCGATCCTTACGCATCTCGATATTGCCCATGAACGTCATATCGAGGGTATCGAGCACCTGGCTTTTGGGCACAACTATTTCGCCACCGGGTAATGTCAGCGGCGCCTCCTGACTGATTTCGGGCACCCATCCATAGATGCGCCCGGTCGTCTGCCAGCCATCGTCATCGGCACTTGCCACTGGGCTAAGTAAGACGCTCCCAATGCAAAGGACCTGTGTAAAGCGTGAAACGTTTTTCATTCGATGGCCTCTCATTTTAATAATCCGTTCATCATAGCTGCCCTAAGTCTTATCTGCGTCGCTCAAAATTGTAGGACTCCGGCAGGGCTCCATAGCCCCAAGGGCGTATTGCGGGGTTAATCGTCATAAGGATCAGACTGACTACACACAACCCATAAAGCGCAGTCGTGGGTGTGACCAGATACGTACTGTGGGGTAACCACACCACCGCAACCGCTGTCACCACCGACAGCACCTGCCAAACTAAGGTACGAAGCACGATGGTTTTGGAGCGCCAAAATAGGCTGAGCAACACAATGGTAAACAGTGCGACGCCCCAGGAGGTCAGGAGTCGATCTGATGCCCGAGCCCCACCTTCCCGCAAAAAAAACAGATTGCGCTCAAGGCCTGCAGCCATGCCAAGCACGCTGGCAACCAACGGCAGATGCATGATGGTCCAAAACACCGATCGATTGTGTCGGCCACTAAACGTTATCTGAGCCAACATGCCGAAATACAGTCGCCACATAGCGAACACCATGAGCACCGCCGCCATACCGTTGACGATCATATCGACCGTGACTTCACCGACGTGCTCGCCCACTCGAGCAACCGATAGAAAACACTCACCAAGCGCCAAGGTCATAAACAAGCCCGCGCGTTCGGTGGTGTGGCTCGAGTTCATTGATACCCGAGCGTCACGGAAGAATGCAACTAATGGCACCATAATTTGAAGCAGCGCAGTGGCGAGTAGTGCGAGCTCACGCTGAGTTCGATCATCAGTGCCAAGGCCAAGCCACATAGGCACCAGTGCTATAACGATACCTATCGCTTGCATAGAGGTGAATTGTCGAACCTCGGGCACCATGAACCACGCGCGTAAAAACATCCCCACTGCTATGAGCCGCAGCACGGTATACCCAAGCACGAACTCGAAATAATCTTCCCCGTACAGCTCGTGAAACGTTGCCAACACCAGCACGATTGCAATTTGGGACAGGGCGACGAAATGCCAATTCTCTGCACCCTCGAACACGTTCACAAAGAAAGTGAATGCCGTCCATGACCACGTAATTAACAAAAAGGTAACGAGGAACTGCGTCAGGCCCTCGGGCATCTCAACGCCAACCAGCGTGTGCGTGGTGGAACCCAACGCCACCACGAACGCGAGGTCAAACAGCAGCTCAATCCAGCCTGCACTGTATTTGGAATCGGGGTCCCTAAGACGTAACCCCGAACGTCTGCCATCAGTCATTCTAAATCACCACTTCGACAGTTCACGCTGACAATACACCCCTCGCTAGATAGTGCCAAAGCACGTTTAGTGTAATCAATCACAAACACAAAAAAGCCGCGCTAAGCGCGGCTTTAAGCTGGTAGGCCAAAACAGGTGGGCCAAACCCACCCGATTCCTGTAACGATTACTCGTTAGTCAGGTCTTCTGGCTCTGCCTCATCAGCATCAACCGCATCACCTTCTTCCACTTCTTTCATGGACAGCTTGATACGACCGCGCTGGTCAACGTCGAGCACTTTAACGCGCACGTCCTGGCCTTCTTTCAAGTAGTCAGACACGTTCTCAACCCGCTCTTCAGCAATTTGAGAAATGTGTACCAGACCATCTTTACCGGGCAAGATCGTGACGAAGGCACCAAAGTCCACGATTCGGGCAACCTTACCTGTATAGGTAGCACCCACTTCCGCTTCGGCTGTGATCGCCATGATGGCGTCGACGGCTGCATCTCGTGACTGCTGATTCTGGCCAAACACCTTCACCGTGCCGTCGTCATTGATATCGACAGTAGCGCCTGACTCTTCAGTAATCTGGCGAATAGTTGCACCGCCCTTACCGATGATGTCGCGGATCTTGTCAGCGTCAACTTTGAGAGAAATCATGCTCGGCGCGTTTTCTGAGGTGATTTCACGGGGCGCATCAAGTACCGCGTTCATCTGACCCAAAATGTGCAACCGTGCGTGCAGCGCCTGCTCAAGCGCAATCTCCATGATCTGCTCGTTGATACCTTCAATTTTGATATCCATTTGCAGTGCTGTTACGCCACCAGCAGTACCCGCGACTTTAAAGTCCATGTCACCGAGGTGATCCTCATCCCCTAGGATGTCAGTAAGTACGGCAAAATTATTACCTTCCTTGACCA
>CBFHHJ010000180.1:0-3124 GCA_965655505.1 Luminiphilus sp. | reverse complement strand
GCTCCCAGTCGTCCCAAAAGCTTGTGCAGCAGTTCAACACTGACTTGACTGATGCCTCGCGTTGAGCCTCCGGACAAACTGCGAAATAACGCTATGTTAGTGCGTACCAGCCGCCCCGTCAGAATCGGATCATCCAACATTTCCGCGATCTTTTTTATGCTGCTGAAGTCATTGCCTGGCGCCTCCTCGGATGACGGTAACTGAACGACAGCATCGACGGCTTCCAAGCCTGCGAAGGCCTCAATCGGATCGGCGATTTTTGTCTCATCATGTCCGCTGCTGTCAGGCAGGGTCTCTTCGGCAGTTTGGCGCGAGATTACTCCCAGCAGCAGGCATTCAGTGAGCAGGGTGTGCGAAGACAGCGGTTTAGACACGACCGCATCGGCACCGCCTTTAAGCAACTCATTCATTTCGTTTCCGACGGTTGCAGCAGTGCAACCGATGATGACACCCGGGTATCCGGATTCCCGCAGGGTCTCGATCATGCCCAAACCGCTCAGTTCAGGCATGAAGTAGTCAGTAATAATCAAATCAAACGTCCGTTTACTGGCAAGCTCGAGCCCATCACTACCATCCATTGCGCGAACTACCTCAGCACCAAGCTCAGTGAGGAAGCTATCCGTGAGCGCCAAGAGCATGCGGTCATCGTCAACAACCAAAACCGACTTTCCTGCAAGGGACAAACCGTCAATATCTTCTTTGATATCAGACGTTGGTGTGGGCAACTCGGCGCTACTGCCATAAGCAACCAGAGGCACTGACATCCGAAACCCGGCGCCTCCATGTGGGCTATCGAAGTACGCTACCTCGCCCCCAATATCCTCCAGCCACGACTTAACCAGATGCAAACCAATGCCCGAGCCAGCAGCATGCGTATCGCCACGGCTAAATATCTCAAACACCCGAGCCACATCTTTTTGGGGTATTCCACGGCCGTCGTCTTCAACAGTTATGAGCAGAATGTCACCTTGGGCTTCAGATTCGGTAGCAGATTCGATTGACCCTGAAACCCAAATATTGTGACCGTGACTATGGATACAGGCGTTGCGCACCAAGTTCGATAGCATGCTGGTAACTCGGCTAACGTCAGTTACAACGACGAAATCCTCGTACTCACCCAGATCCCAGCGCACCTGTATTCGATTCGTGCTTATCGCTGTGGCAACCATCGTTAGGCCATCGCGAATGAGGTCACGCAATTTAGTCCGCGCCAAACCCTCACTTGGCCGATCAAGGGGCTGAGCAATGAATTTAAGTTCGTCGACAATTTTCAGCGTATTTTCAAGCATGCTCTTCGCGGGCTCGCGAAGATCGAGCCACTGAGCGTCACTCTGACTGGCCATCATGCTTAACGATGCAAGCGGGGAGCGGATTTCATGACCTACCACCGCTAGCAGATCTGCGCGCCGGGCTTCCTCATCGCGCAAGCGGCCATAACTATTGACCGCCATATTGCGCGCGTGCTCTGTTTCCCCCACATGAAGGGCCAAGGCGTTGTTCGCTCGCCAGTTCAAAATAACCAACATCAGCGCGCCCAGCAGGGAACCCAATAAACCGAGCAAGACCAGCGGAGAGAATTGTCCTCCCAGCATAGAGCCCGCAGCAAGATATTCACGAGGTGCGAACAAAATCAGGCCAGCATGATCGAGTTGCCCTGAATCCAAACTCAAATTCTGCCAACCCAACAATGGAACAGGTACAAACACGTACTCATCGCCGTCTAACGTGAGACTCGCGTGCGCGTTTTGATAGAGCTGCGGCCAAATATCAGCCAGCGCCACTTCTACCGTGTTGCTACCATCCCCGAGCTGCCCGTCGAACTCCCATTTGGCAAACTTTTGACCGCCGTCGATAAAGTAACCCTTGTCATCCACCAGCCATACTTGGGGCGCAGACTCGGCATCGTTCGCGCTGACGGTCCCAACGAGTGTGTGAGTATCGATGCGAAAATTAACAACGAGCAAAACCAGTTGGCCACCAAACTGTAATTTTGCGCCCGAGCGTATAACCGGCGTCAAAGGCCGCTGTACCTGCCCAAATTCTTCGTTGAGACTGAGCGAGGAGCTGCCTACCTGTTGGAGCTCAAGCGCCATGAATTTCTGGAAATAGTCGCGACTTTGTTTGTTCTGCAGATACGTCTGTTCGACACGCAGCGGTGTACCGACTTCACTGCGATTGACGCGAACCAACTCTTGTCCATCTGTAGACAGCAATCGGACATGATCAATACTTGAGTCCCAGGCTATTGCAGCAGAAAAAACACTGGCAGCGTGGTCTTTAAGTGGTTCGTGGGGTGACGAGGAATTCTCTGACGTTGAATG
Source organism: Luminiphilus sp. (assembly GCA_965655505.1). Taxonomy (GTDB): domain Bacteria; phylum Pseudomonadota; class Gammaproteobacteria; order Pseudomonadales; family Halieaceae; genus Luminiphilus. The sequence goes on along the minus strand of CBFHHJ010000180.1, from coordinate 803 downwards.
CAGCGCGGTCGCCGCTTCCAAACCGCTAACCAGTGCGGTAACGGCTGTGACATGGGCCTGATGAAGCGCCTCGACCCGCTGCTTTACCAGATCAAGCTCCAATTGTGCTGTGCTGCGCTGTCGGTCGATCGAAAGGCTGTCTGCACGTAGCATCAAGAGCACGTCACTGACACCCAAGATGATGATGAGAACAAACACGGCCAGCGCAATGGTTCGCGCTCGATTAATGTCTTTTAAACCGTCGGTTGCTTCTAATCCCAGCATTCTGATGATCCATCCCGCAAGGCTTTAATGGCGTTCTAGAAAAACCTTTACCGTGTCTCGATACTATATGCCGAATTCAGGGAAGATGGGGAAAAAGCCTGGGGGGAGAAACGCCGGTAACCAGTGCGTTTGAAAGGCTTAGATTGTGGATATCTATTCGACAGTTCTCACGATGAAGCTGTGCCGTGGAAGAAAAATTACGGAGAGCCAGCTACCTAATCATCATCTAGCCAGCGCAGCTTTCGGAACGCTCTTAGAAACAGCCAACTACCGCCGAGGGCGACTAGTGCCAGTAGGATCATCAGTGCTGTGTCGGTTTCCACAAAGCGTCCCTAGTTGATCGCAAAGCGAGAGCGTCAATTAGCGACTTGCTCACTAACTGACGCCCCAGCCGTTAGACGGTCTCGTGTTCATTGGACCGCAAAGACGTCATCATTGAGGACACGAGACCGACACGTAAGTCATTGGTGTGAGTATCGAGACATAGGTTACACAATATACCGGAGACATGGTTTACACATTAAGGCATTTGGAGGAGG
>CBFHHJ010000179.1:0-3147 GCA_965655505.1 Luminiphilus sp. | reverse complement strand
CTTCGAGTTCTCCGACTCGGGTCTTATGCTCGCTGCTGTTGTCCTGAAACTCCCGCCACTGCAACGCCAGCAGTTGGGATTTGATTTCGCGCTCTTCGGCCTTGAACTCTGCGTATTTCTCCGCGGCCTGAGCCTGACGCTGCAGGTGTTGAAGATTGCGGTCAAGCTCCTCACGCAAATCGGTTAAGCGCTCCAGATTCTCTAGGGTACGACGCATTCTATTTTCGGTTTCGCGTCGCCGCTCTTTGTACTTTGAGATGCCCGCGGCCTCTTCAATGAACACCCGCAGCTCCTCGGGCTTCGATTCGATCAGGCGTGAAATCATGCCTTGCTCGATAATCGCGTAGCTTCGAGGACCAAGCCCGGTCCCCAAAAACAGATCGGTAATATCACGGCGGCGGCACTTAGCGCCGTTGAGGAAATAATCGGACGTACCGTCGCGCCCCACAAGTCTGCGCACTGAGATCTCGTTATAGGCCGCAAACTCACCGACGATTTTGCCCTCAGTGTTGTCAAAAATGAGTTCAATCGATGCCTGCCCGACAGGCTGTCGGCTAGTGGTGCCGTTGAAGATGACGTCGGTCATCGATTCGCCGCGCAGCGTCTTGGCGGAGCTTTCACCCATAACCCAGCGCACCGCATCAATGATGTTGGACTTACCGCAGCCATTGGGGCCGACGACCGAACACATATTGCTCGGGAAATTGACAGTTGTCGGGTCTACAAAGGATTTGAACCCGGCCAATTTTATGGATTTCAGACGCATAGGGCTTCCGCTGACAGGGGGCTTATTGGCGCCCAGAGACACAAGATGTAGTGTACCTGCTCAGCGCTCGGGACACTATAGGCGACCCGCAGAATCAGGCGATCAGGGCGTTACAGGACGCAGGACCAGAGTCACCGCGGCAGATTCAGAGGGTACCACGTTGTCAGCGGTCGCGAGCCACGTTGCCCCGCTCCGCCCCGGTCGCCCGTCAGGGCTCACCTGCACTTCAATGCTGACCGCCGCCAGTGTCGAAATCTGCTGCCCCGCCATGGCAGAGGCGTCATCGAGCCTCACGGTCAAAGGCAGTTCGCTGGCCTGTCGGCGTTGTACCGCGGTCGGCATCCGTTGAGCAGCGCCTTGAGGGCGGGCGAGCACAAACACCGTCGCGTCGGGCGCAATGTTCGCCCCTTCGGGTGCCTCTACCGTGACGCTCACGCCGGTGCCTGCCACCTCGATGGAGGGAGCACTGAGCGACTCAACGCCGCCCCGGGAGCGTGCCTCGGCGATCACCCCTGTCATCATCTGATAACCCGGCGTCCCGGGTACCTCGAAGGCCAAAAGTCGCTGCCAATAATCAATCGCCAACCCATAGTCTTCGCGCTCAAACGCAGCAATGCCCAACGTTCCGAGTGCTGTCCGCTGATTGGGATCTGACGCAAGTGCCGACTCCGCACGACGACGGGCCTGCGCCGACAGTTCGCGGTCATTCGCGAGATACTCCGCCTGAGCGGCCCTAGCCAAAATCTCGGCGCTCTCGGGGTAGAGCGTCAGCAGACGCTCGTAGGTCTCTAAGGCTGCTCCGTGATTTTCAGTTCCCGTGTAGAACTGACCCAGCAACGACAGGTAGTCGGCGTTATCCGGTCGCGCTCGTGATCGTGCCTCAATGGCAGCCATGAGCGCATCGATACCCTCGGGTGCCGACTCATCGAGCTCCGCAATGGCGTTGGTAATGCGCACATCCTCCAGAGCCCCGACCTGCACATACACCAATCCCGGAACAATGAGCACAACCAGCGCTAAAGCCACCATCAATCGTCTGCTGGTTCGAGGCTCTGCGTGCCCCGGCGCTGCCGACAGCTCCACTGATGCTCTATCGGGCGCTTCAGCGGTTTCTGAAAGCTCCTGTAACACGCGCAGCTCCGCATCGGTAATGAGCGAGCTGTCCTGATCAATAGCGCCGCTCAGCTCTTCTTGCCGGAGCCGCAGCCAATCAAGGTTGGATTCGCCGTCCACGTCCCGACGCCACACCCGGGATATCGATAAGACGAAACCGAGCGCAGCAACCGCCATCAAAGCGGCAAGCACTAAAAACTGCTGACTCACGGCGCCTCCCTTCCATTGGTCGGGCGCGTCCGATCAGGTTCCTGCAGCTTTGCTCGCAAGTCGGCCAATTCCTGATCGGATGGTGCCGGTGATACTGGCGTTTTACGACGGCTCAGATGAATGGCCAAACCGATGAAGCCAACAAGCGTCAAGCCCACCGGCGCGTACCACAGCACTGCGGTCTTCTGATCGACGCCCGGGCGATAACGCACAAACTCACCGTAGCGGGCGACCATGAAAGCCAAAATCTCATCATCACTGGCTCCAGCCTCGAGCTGCTGATGCAGCAAGGCCCTTAGATCGCGGGAGATAGGCGCATTCGAGTCAGCAATATTCTGATTTTGACACTTTGGACAGCGCAGTTCCTGACTAAGCCGGTGATAGCGCGTTTCCAGCGCAGGATCAGAAAACTCGTACGTCTCGATCACTGCCAAGGCCGTGCCTGCTGTCAACCACAGTGACAGCGCGAAAAACCAGTACTTCATGGATTCAATCCAGCGGCGGTGTTTTGGGTCGACTTAGCGGCTACCTGCAGAGCGCCGTCAAAAAATGGCGCAAGATCATTGAGCCACACCGATTCGTTGACGACGCCGACATGTCGATGACGAATAATGCCTTCGGCGTCGATCACATAGGTTTCAGGCGCACCATAAACCCCAAAATCGAGACCCAAAGTGCCCTCGGTATCACTGATGTTAACCGTGTACGGGTTGCCCAAGTCTTGCAGCCAACCGCGTGCTGCGCCGGGCTCATCCTTGTAATTCAACCCCACAATCGGCACACCCTGCTCAGCAAGTTCCACTAGATAGGGATGCTCAACCCGGCAGGAATAACACCAGGTAGCCCAAACGTTAACCAACAGCGGACTGCCGATCACCTCCTCGCGACTAACCGTTTGCCCCGATTCAAGGGTCGGCAGCTCAAACTCGGGGACTGGAGCACCCACCAAGGCCGATGGCAGCGCGGTAGGATCGAGGGATAAGCCCCGAAACAGCACCACCCCCAGCAGGCAAAAAGCCAGCAACGGCAGAAATAGCTTAAGCCGCCCCATGGACCGC
>CBFHHJ010000178.1:0-3148 GCA_965655505.1 Luminiphilus sp. | reverse complement strand
AGTCAAGGCATCAGGTGGTGCGCGCTAAAGCAGCCACTGCGCGTGACACCCACCACCTTTACACGGGCTACACCGTCTCGCTACTTTTGATCCTATTACTTTTTAATCCCGGTACTTTTATTCCGAGTATTTGTAGTCTCGCTACTGTAACTCTGCGCCTCGTAACCCTCAGTCGGGTTACTTTAAGGTCATCAACATTTGCTTTTCGAAAGCCTGCAAGCCCGTGACATCACCGGCACGAATGACGTTGGCCCAGTCTGGATTGGCAATCATAGCGCGACCAACCGCGACCATGTCAAAGTCACCACGCTCGAGCATCTCTATCAGTCGGTCAATCGATGCGGGCTTACCTTCGCGGAAAACCTGCTCACCGGGGAGCGGAATGAAGTCTGCATCCAAGCTGACACTCCCTACCGTAATCGTGGGTTTGCCGGTTAACTTTTTGACCCAGCCCGCAAGATTAAGATCGCTGCCTTCAAACTCCGGCTCCCAGAAACGCCGCTGACTGCAGTGAAAGACATCGACCCCGGCATCGACCAGAGGCGCCAGAAATGCCTCCATGTCCTCGGGGGTGGTTACCAGTCGGGCTGTGTAATCCTGCTGCTTAAACTGGGACCAGCGCAGGATGATCGGGAAATCCGGACCGACTTCAGCACGGCAGGCTGCGATAATCTCCGCGACAAAACGACCGCGATTCTCTAGCGACCCTCCGTACTCGTCATCGCGCTGATTAGTGCCCTCCCAAAAAAACTGGTCGAGCAGATAACCGTGGGCGCCGTGCACTTCAACTGCATCAAAGCCTAACCGCTGCGCATCGCGGGCGCCCTCAGCAAACGCGACAATGACGTCCTGGATATCGTCGCGTGTCATGGTGTGTCGGTTAACCTTACCCGGCACATTCATACCCGACGGGGTGTATCCGTCTACGTCGCCCTCGGGCAATGTGCCCTTCTTGCGCATTCCACCACAGTGCCAGAGCTGAGGCGCAATTTTGCCACCCTCGGCCTGAACCGCATCGACTACCCGCTGCCAGCCCGCAAGTCGCTCTTCGCCGTGAAAATAAGGCACACCGGGATAACCGCTCGCAGCGATGTGATTAACACAGGTGCCCTCAGTGACTATTAACCCGGTGCCACCGTCGGCACGTCGACGGTAGTACTCGACGTTGTCCGCCGTGGGGACATTGTCGGGGGATTGGTTGCGGGTCATCGGCGCCATGACAATGCGATTGGCGGCGCTAAAGGATTTCACATCGAAGGGCGTGAACAGGCTATCTACGTTGGTCATGGGTTTTCCTGCGTTGTTGGAACGATAATGTTCGTTGGTTGTTGTTATCGACTATCGACGGTCAGCACTCTGCACCCAATAGGGAGCGATGAACGTCGATTGGATCAGCCGATTTTCAGCGCGTTTCACACCAACCGTACTCAGCGACGATTAACACAAAACGTTAAGGGCTAAGTCTACGACGAACGCGGCGTCTGTGTCCTCGCTGTTGTGTCCCCGCTGTAATCCGCCACCGACGGGTTGTCGTAGAAACCAAGGAGCACCGCTTAGAACATATCAAGCGGTAAGCCTCCGACCATTTTCTGTCTATCCAACGACCCTGCAAGCATCAGGGTATTGTGAGCCCCGATCGCTATGCGACACCTGCACTGGTTCCAACACGACCTGCGTCTGCACGACAATTCTGCGCTGGCCAGTCATGCCGCAGCGGACTCGCTGCTGTGTGTCTATTTACTGCCAAAACCTCGCCCATGGTGCAATCAGGTTGGCCTGGGTGGACAGCGGGATCGGTTCCTAAGGGAGTCACTCCAAGAACTAAAACAGGCACTGAACGAGCACGGACAGGATCTGATGGTATTAGAGGGATCACCTGAACTGGTGATTCCCGATCTGGTATCTCGCTTTGGGATTACCGAGATCAGTACGTCCTTTTCACCGGGTCACTACGAGCGCAAAGCGGTTTCCTTTCTATCGGCCCGACTCGCCATTCCCGTAGAGGTTCATCGGGGTAATTCACTCTTCACCCCCGAGACGCTGCCCTTTGAATTGGAAGATTTACCCAAGGTCTTCACGCCCTTTCGAAAGCGCGTTGAAAATATTCGCGTAGATCCACCGCGACGGGAGGCGCCGGTATTGCCACCGCCACCCGCCGCCCAATTCGATGCCATACCGGTAGCCGCCGCTTCACCTAACCCAGCACTACCTCTACCGGGAGGGCGTGCGGCAGGGCTGCGCCGACTTCGACAATTCGTTTTTGATGAGGCCAATATTTTGACCTATAAGGCCACGCGTAACTGCCTTGATGGTCTTGATGGATCAAGCACGCTGTCCCCTTGGCTTGCGAACGGGAGTTTATCGGCCCGCGAAGTGGCTCATGAAATTTTTCGCTTCGAACGCGAACGTGAATCGAACGAATCGACCTACTGGCTGTTTTTCGAATTGCTATGGCGGGAGTTTTTCTTTTGGCGCGCCGTGGTTGATGACAAAAAACTGTTCCGTTTTGGTGGTAGCCCGGGAAAAATTCGGGGCTGCACCTTTGAACCACGGGCATTTGCTCGCTGGAGCGCCGGAGATACCGAGTATCCGTTGGTCAATGCGCTGATTCGACAGCTAGTCGCCACCGGTTGGATGAGCAACCGTGGTCGTCAGATTGCCGCGAGTTGCCTGATCACTGAACTCAATATCGATTGGCGCTTTGGTGCAGCATTTTTTGAGAAGCATCTGATTGACTTCGATGTGGGCAGCAATTACGGCAACTGGCAGTACATTGCTGGCGTCGGGTCCGACCCCAGGGGTGGACGACACTTCAATATCGCCAAACAAACTGCGCAATATGACCCCGAAGGCGTTTTTATTGCCAAATGGGGAGGTAATCGTCCAAGTCAGCCGGAGTATGTAACTGACGCTGCCGACTGGCCCCTCGGCTAACACTCATGGGCATGCGAAAAAAGGGTGATCTCCCGACCAAGGTCTGTCCCGTCTGTGACCGTCCCTTTGCATGGCGCGCGAAGTGGAAGCGTAACTGGGACTCGGTGGTGTATTGCTCTAAACGGTGTGCGGGGCAGCGCAAAACTTTGAAGGGCCACTAGGCCTGGTCGATCTCCTCTAGCAATGACCCCGCCCACGCCACAATCGCGGTTTG
>CBFHHJ010000177.1:0-3159 GCA_965655505.1 Luminiphilus sp. | reverse complement strand
AGCTGATCGAACGCTGTTTACACAGGTCGACCGCTATATGGATCCCAGTCGGCTGAGTTTTGTCGAGTCGACCCTAGGCGAGCGTTATAACCAAATTGACGGTGAGAACGAGGTGTACGAAGAGCGCGTTTCGTTCAATACCACCGGTGGCCAAGTGGCACTTAAAGTGGCTGAAGTGACGCCCAATGGCTGCATCCAAGAGATCGAGGGCGATGATAATTCCTGGATTTGCGTGCACGGTGGCGTGCGCTCGGTGGCGTTGTATCGCAACGGGGTATTGCTCGAGGATATCCAATGGGATGAATTTGAAGAGAGTGGGCGGTTTACGCCAGAGTACTATTTCGATGATCAAACCCAGCAGAACGAAATACGCGGCTGGTTTGACGAGTGGCAGCGGTTTTTCTACGGCCATACCACAAGCAGCTTTGAGCTGAGCTACGAGCTCGATGCCGGCGACTATGAGTTTGTGGTGGAGATCGGGACATTATTGCCGAGTAATCATCCTGAGAGCGGTGTCGTCATTCAGACGTCGGTGCACGCAGACGGCTTTGATCCCACCTCGGTTGACGGTCAGAAAATTATGGCCCAGTTGGAGGATTTGTATCTCCGCGCCACAAACCGGCCGATAGACGCGGCCACCCGCGACGGCTTGCTCAATGTGATGACTGCCCACGCGGCAGAGGAACGGCGGCGCGTTAACTATTTTGATGGCAATTGCGACACTTGGAGTATTTGGAGTGGTGAGTGGGGTGATGAGTGGACCGATGAGCAGTGGCAATCGGTGCACAACGATCCTACTGGCATGATGCGCGCTTGGACGATGGTCGTTCATGGCTTAATGACCAGTTTCTGGTACTTACACGATTGAAGGGGAGGAAGACATGAAGCATAAACATCCGTCATCGGCCCCTGCATTCAATCGGCGCCGTTTTGTTAAGTCGATTGCCAGCGGCGCAATTGCCCTGACCTCGGCGAGCAGCTTTCGGGTACTCGGCAGCGGTTTTTCACCTTACCAGGGCAAGTTGTTGGTCACCCTGCAACTCGATGGTGGCGCGGACGTTACCCAGCTGTGTGACCCCAAGACCAATACTCCCGGTGAGCCGAAAATCAACAACTGGGCGGATGCCGCTGATGTAGGCGAAGCTGGCAATATTCGCTTTGCTCCTATCGCCAATAACGCTCAGCTCTTTCAGCGTCATGGGGCCAACATGGTGGTGGTGAATGGCGTTGATGCACAAACCAACTCCCACGAGACCGGGAGGCTGTTTAACTGGACAGGCAGTAATGCCGAGGGACGACCCTCGCTGAGTGCTATTCATGCAGCAGCCAAATCCCTCGACAAGCCATTGGCGTACACCGTATTTGGCGGTACCTCTAGAACCGCAGGGCTTTTAACGTACAACCGGTTTGATGACCTGAATGCGCTAAGAACCCTGACCGCTCCGAATATTTCACCGTGGGACTCCAGCCAGACAATGCGCCCCGAATTAGAGGTGCAGACTGCTCAGGCACAAGTTCGCTCGGCGATCAGTGCGCTTTTGGCGAACCCATCACTGACATCACGACAGCGACAGAGTGTGTTGCGCCAGCAAGAAGCGCTGGAAGGCCGGGATAGTCTGCGTCGCCTCGCCGATACCCTCCCGCCAGAGGATCAAATTGAACCAGCCGAGGAATGGACCGTTGGTAACCAGATTTACTGGTCTAACCTTCGCCAACAGATCCAGTCTGCGTTTCTGGTTTTCCAGTCGGGCTTAGGTTCCACCTCAGATCTGACGCTGAGTGGATTCGATTCTCACGACAACCACGACCCGATTCATGCGCTGTTGTATACCCATCTGGCTGAGTCGATCGATTATTTTTGGGATACAGCCGAGGCGATGGGGCTCGCCGACCGTATTGTGCTGGTCGTCGGCTCAGACTTTGGGCGCACCAATTTCTATAATGACGGTGATGGTAAGGACCACTGGCCTATCGCTTCTTACATGATCATGGAGCAGGGCGCGCCCTGGGGAAATCGAGTGGTGGGTGCCACCGACGAGTTGCACTTTGCTCGCTCGATTAATCCAAGCACGCTGGCGACATCAAATAATGGTGTGATTTTAACGCCGGCACATATCCACAAAGCACTGCAGAAGTATCTTGGCATCGAGAGCTATGCGCGCTCGGTAGGCTTTGATTTCTCCCAAACCGAGACGATTCCGCTGTTTGATCGGTCCAAACAAACCCGAACCTAAGTTAAGTGCCTCGGGGGTTGCCAAAAACTTAAACGCCTTGCATAGCGTTCTGTGGGGGATGTCCAGATCTATTCTCAGCAGTGCCAGCAGTGCCAGCAGTGCCGCTGGGGCTTTCTCAATTAGCAGCGCGACCCGTCCTAACCTCGAACCCAGAAGGTTGACCTTTCGCCTGCGACTGCAGCTACGATTTTTGTTGCCACTCGCCAACGTTCCAAGCAATGCCTTCAGCGGGTAAACTACGCGCTTTCCTAGTTGTGTTGATATGTCATGCTCGATTTCCAGATAGCGCCTTCCATTTTGTCGGCGAATTTCGCTTGCCTTGGCCAAGAGGTTGACGACGTTCTCGCAGCCGGGGCTGACATCGTTCACTTCGACGTCATGGATAACCACTATGTACCCAACCTCACCATTGGCCCGATGGTGTGCGAGGCATTGCGCAAACATGGCGTGACAGCCCCCATTGACGTGCATCTGATGGTGCAGCCCGTCGATAGCCTCATCGGTATGTTTGCTGATGCCGGTGCCAGCTACATCACCTTCCACCCTGATGCATCGACCCATGTTGATCGCTCGCTTCAGCTGATTCGTCAAGCGGGCTGTAAATCGGGTTTGGTTTTTAATCCCGCGATGTCCTTGGACGCACTCAAGTACGTGATGGATAAGGTCGACATGATTCTCTTGATGTCGGTGAACCCGGGGTTCGGGGGACAGAAGTTTATTCCTGCGACCCTGGAAAAGTTGCGCGAGGCGCGAGCGCTCATTGAAGCCAGTGGTTATGATATCCGCCTCGAAGTAGATGGCGGCGTCAGCGCCGTCAATATCGCGGACATCGCCCGCGCCGGGGCCGATACCTTCGTCGCGGGTTCCGCAATCTTCAATCAACCCGACTACAAAGCCGTCATTGATGAAATGCGGTCTGAACTTG
>CBFHHJ010000176.1:0-3192 GCA_965655505.1 Luminiphilus sp. | reverse complement strand
TCCCTCGCTAATACGAACACCCAGCTGGATCAAAAACCCTTTGGGCCGGTATTACCTGTACTTCGCCGATCACAAGGGTGGCTACATTCGCCTCGCTTACGCCGATGATCTTATCGGGCCCTGGAAGATTCATGCCGAGGGCACCTTGCAGCTGAGCCAGACTAGCCTCGCGCAAGTGCCTCCGGCGGCAGACGAGAACATGAATAAACGAATCGAACAAAAGCTGCATGAGCTGGGCATCACACCAGATGATCTCCCCCACGACCTCTACACTGAATTCTCGACACCACACATAGCGTCTCCTGATGTGCATGTAGACCACGAGAACAAACGCATTTTGATGTATTTCCATGGTTTAACTGGATACGCTAAGCAAGCGACACGCGTAGCGATCTCATCCGACGGAATCAATTTCACCGCGCGCAATGAAGATATCGCTCGAACGTATCTACGAGTATTCGAGCACGATGACTACCAATACGGCATTGCGATGCCGGGACAGTTTTATCGGTCTCGTAGCGGTTTAACAGATTTTGAAAAGGGCCCGCTACTATTTGAACCGACGATGCGGCATTCAGCGGTGTTGAAGCGCGACAACCACCTCTACGTATTTTGGTCCCAGGTAGGTGCCGCGCCTGAGAAGATTCTAGTAAGCATTATAGATATCAGTGATCCATGGGAGTCATGGCGGATTCTCCGAACCCAAGAAGTCTTGCGACCTGAGCGTGCCTGGGAGGGTGCTGACCTTCCCCTTAGCCCTTCGCAACGCAGCGTAGCTTATGGCCCCGTTAATCAGCTTCGTGACCCATGTATATTCACCGAGGGGAGTCGTATTTATCTTCTCTATACTGTTGCGGGCGAAAGCGGCATCGCTATTGCCGAAGTGGAACTGCCGCCGGAGGCATCAAGCGGACAATCCGTTATGTCTAATTAACTTGACATGATAAAGTGTAAAGCTCAGCATCAATACATTGAGATCTGAGCACGTGCACATGCCCTACACTGCCTTAATTACCCTGGGTCGACTTCCCAAAGCCTTGGCAATCGCAAGATCGCTAAAATCCCTGGGATGTCGCGTGATAGTGGCTGAGCCGTTCAAGTGGCACCTATCGCGCCCTTCTCGCGCCATTGATCGCTGTGCGACAGTCCCACCGCCGAACATCGAACCCGCGGCGTATCAACGGGCGCTGCTAGACCTCATTGCAGAGGAACACGTCGATTTGGTGATTCCGGTCTCTGAGGAAATTCACCACGTTGCCGGCATCGCCGATCAGTTGCCCGACCATGTCCGCATCTTGGGTCCCGATCAAAGCACGCTGGCGACCTTGCAAAACAAACTGACGTTCGCGCGCCGATTAGCTGAGTCCGGCACGCCAGGCCCAGAATCCCACGCCGCTGACAGTGCCGAGGCCGCTGCACTCGCGACCCGACAAGACTACGTACTCAAACCGGGCCTCGGCTGCTCGGGAATTAACGTAAGCGAACATCGAGCGGGTGAAACCATCCACAATCCCTCGCCAGATATGCTGGTGCAGTCGCGCATCGAGGGTGAGCATTACAGCAGTCTCACCTGGCTGGATAAGGGCGAAGAACGGGGTACGGTGGTTTATCAAGGCACGGTGTTTTCGGGTACTGTCGCCGTATGCTTTGAGCGCACCGATGGCCTCGTGGCAATCCACGACTGGATCAGTCAGTTTGTCGAGCACCTGGATTTCACTGGCTTTGTTGCTTTCGACTTCATTCTCGATGCGCAAGGCAAGCCGTGGCCCATCGAGTGCAATCCCCGATTGACCAGCGGCATTCACTTTTTCGACGAGCACGGACTGGCTGAAGCACTGCTGGGCGTGGGCAATGCGCAGTGGCTGCCTCTCAACCAAAAACGACGCTACCAGTGGGGTTACAGCACGCTCACTGAAGCGTATAGCGCATTATTCAGTGGGCGTGGGAAAGAGTTTTTGCGCCGCATGGGGCAACTATTTACCGCCAGAGATGTCGTCTGGCGCAGCAGCGACCCCCTCCCCTTTATTTTGATGACACCCATGTCCTGGTCAATTCTGAAGCCGACATTGCTCAGCGGCATTTCCCTTGGGGAGGCGAGTCAGCGTGATATTGCCGCGCTTTGGAGTCCTTTACCGCGACTTAACGGGTTCGAGGCCGGACGTGAAGGCTAATCTGCTCAGCAGGCCGGGTCGTCAATCGCGCAGCGGGTCGAACCACCTGACCCGGCACCAGCGAAAACTCAAAATCTCTGATCAGACTCGCAATAATCAGTATTGCCTCGACCTGCGCAAACCCCGCACCAATACAGGTATGCGGCCCCTGCCCAAACGGCACGTAACTGCCCTCGTAAATTTGCCCTTCGTTCTCGGGCAGAAACCGCTCGGGATTAAACGCATTGGGTTCGCGCCAATAATTGGGATTTCGGTGCAGTGTCCACGGCGCGATCATGACCAGCGCACCGCGCTTCAAACGGCGCCCACCGACTTGGGCGGCCTCATTCGCAACCCGCGGCATGAATGTAATCGGCGGATACAGTCTCAGTGTCTCGCGAAAAAACGCCTTCACCAGTGGCAGCTGCCGGGTGTGCTCCCAACTGAACTCATCCTGACCAACGACGTCATCTATTTCCCGACGCAGCCGAGCAACCCAGTCAGGCTGCAGAGCCAGCAGATAAAACACCCAAGTCAAGGCACTGGCAGAGGTCTCGTGACCGGCCAAAAAGAACACCCCAAGCTGATCGATCAATTCGTTACGATTAAACGGCGCGCCGGTATCACTATCGCGAGCCGCAATAACTGCACTCGCAATATCGTTGAACGCCGAATCGGGCGCGAGATGGGTGTCGACCAAGTCGCCCAAATGCCTACGAATTCGCGCACAGGCTGCAAGCACCGAGGGCTTCTGGGGTACGGGCGACCAGGCGGGCTGAAAAATCAAACGAAAAATATCCACCTGAGCGACCGAGCGTTCAAACTCGGTGAAATCGTCGAAGACTTCCTGCGCGACCTGCGACTCGAGCGGCATCGAGAACGTCGTGCGGCAGATAACGTCCGCAGTGAGATGGCTCATCGCAAGATCGAGGGAAAAGGCACTTCCCGCTGCAGCCCACTCATGCAACTGTGCGCTGTGGTCGGCCACCGCAGCGGCCATCGCATCAAACGCAATACCAATCCGCATGTGTGTAAAAGCGGG
>CBFHHJ010000175.1:0-3195 GCA_965655505.1 Luminiphilus sp. | reverse complement strand
CCGGTGACGTTGTTGTTGTGCTCGAGCCTATGTATGTGGGTTACGAGGGTATCTTCAGAGCACTGAATCTGAACAAAGTCGGTGTGCCCTTGGATGTGGACAATGGGTTTGCCTTCGATCTCGACCGAGTCATTCAGGCAATAACTCCTAGCACTCGTTTGGTTTTTATCAATACGCCCGGCAACCCGGCCGGCAATATCATCCCCGAAGAGGATTTGCGACGACTTGCAAATTACTGCCTCGATCGCGGTATCTGGTTGGTATCCGATGAGGTCTACTCGATGATTACATTCGATGGCGGGCACGTATCACTGCGCAGAGCGGCGTCACAACTCGACAATGTTGTTATCGTCGATGGTATGTCTAAGTCCCATGCTATGACCGGATGGCGGCTGGGTTGGACAGTGGCGCCAAAGCCTGTCGCGGACAAGTTTTTAGCCTTCACTTCGTCGACTGTTTTTGGTTGCTGCCAATTCGTACAGGATGCGGCCGCTCACGCGCTGGTAAATGATGAGGAATACATTAACGGTGTGCGCGAGGAATACCGTCAGCGACGCAACTATGTCTGTCAGCGCGTCGCTGAGATTCCCGGATTATCCTGTCACACACCTGCGGCGGGTATGTTTGTCATGGTTAATGTGCAGGGAAGTGGTTTGGACGGGCTGACATTTGCGCAGCAGTTACTGGACGAACAAGCGGTTTCGGTGCTGCCGGGTATAGGGTTTGGCGAGAGCACGGGAAATTACGTTAGAGTATCGCTGGCGCAGCCTATCAGTGAGTTGCGCCCCGCATTTGATCGAATCGCCGCGTTCTGCATTCGGCGTGACGGCGCATCGTCGTGATCACAAGAGGTTTACAAAGTGTCTTATAACCAACCGCTTAGCGGTAATGAAATGCCGCGATTCGGCGGTCCAGCCAGCTTGTTTCGCCTGCCCACTCAGGAGGACGCCAGCGGTCTGGATATTGCGTTGATTGGTGTGCCCCTCGACATCGGTACCAGCAATCGAACCGGTGCGCGTTTTGGCCCCCGGGAGATTCGTAAGGAATCAGTGCTGGTGAGACCTTATGGCATGGCGACCGGTGCAGCCCCGTTTGATAGTTTCCAAATAGCTGATATTGGCGATGTGCCCGTCAGTCCGTTTAATTTGTCAGACGCCATCGCAACTATCGAGGCCTTTTTTAGCGGTGTCGCAAGCTCGGGTGCTAAAACCGTATCTATGGGGGGTGATCACACCGTGACCTTACCCATACTTCGGGGCTTGGCGAAGACTCACGGTAAAATGGCCCTTGTGCATGTGGACGCCCATGCCGACGTTAATGACACCATGTTTGGCGAAAGGATTACTCACGGTACGATCTTCCGCAGGGCGCTTGAGGAAGGCCTCGTGGATGGCAATCACATGTATCAAATCGGGCTGCGCGCTACTGGCTACAGTGCCGAAGATTTCGATTGGGCGAGGAAGCAGGGCGTGAGAGTAGTACCTGCGGAGGAGTGCTGGTATCGCTCCCTTGCGCCGCTGATGACGGAAATACGGGCTGCTGTTGGGAGCGATATGCCGCTCTATTTGAGCTTTGATATCGATGGGCTTGACCCATCGGTGGCACCGGGCACCGGTACCCCAGAACCCGCTGGGCTCACGGCATCTCAGGGGTTGGAAATCATTCGGGGTGTGTTCGGTACCAATCTCATTGGAGCGGATCTGGTCGAGGTGTCGCCGCCCTACGATAGCAGTGGCAACACCTCATTGCTCGCGGCAAATCTACTGTTCGAAATGTTGTGTTCGTTTCCGGGGTGCAAGCGTCGCTGAGGCGCGCGCTCGACAGACCTCCGCTTCGCATCGTTCTCGCGCATCCATGCGCTTCGCGATCGCCCCGCGTCCTGCGGGGCACCCGCGCCGTACGGCGCGAATTCAGCTTTCTGCCAAATCCCTTAAATGCAAAAGGGGCGACCCTTACGGATCACCCCTTTTTCATTTGGTGGAGGCGGCGGGAGTTGCGTCTTCGCTGCGCTCGACAGACCTCCGCTCCGCTCCGGCCACCCGCGCCGTACGGCGCGAATTCAGCTTTCTGCCAGATCCCTCAAATGCAAAAGGGGCGACCCTTACGGATCACCCCTTTTTCATTTGGTGGAGGCGGCGTCCACTGAACCGGATAGTTTTGGCGCTACTATGAAAGCATATCCGCCAGTTCAGTTAATGGTTGCAGGTACATCTTCGGGTACAATGGCTATTCAGTTCCTGCACCCGTAGTTTAATCCATGGGAGAGCGTCGAGTTAGACCCCACAAGAGTGTTCGCGAACGTATGCGCCGCGAGGGTAAGCCATGGTCGGAGCATGTAAAAGATCGATACGGCAAGGACAGCCGCGGTAGTAATAATCCTTCGGGACGGACTCGATAAGGGTGCCAGGGCAAAATCCAGTATTTCGGGGCTGCTAGCCAAATCGATGAGCTGCTTGATGATAAGAATTGAGCGGTTCCGATGTTCCGGATGCCGCTCTTGTTGCTGATACTGGCTAGGCGCTGCTGAGCGAGAACGTGCCGGTCAGAATCCAGCCGCCTAGTCCCACGGTGCGCTAACGCGACGCTTTTAAATACTCATGATCGCGTCTATCACGTCACTCTCGGCCTCGCCTGTCGGTTGACAGGTTCTTGTAGGAATAATTCCGGGGGTAGCGTTTTGAACATTCACAGTCTGCCGCGTGTTACTGTCAAAAGACCATGTGTTGTTAACGGGGCTCGGAGTCGACTGACCGGTCATATAGTTATAGCTGTAAACCGTGCCGCTCATGTTAAGTATGTATCGGGCGTTTACGGAGACCTTTGTATGATACGGCCTGAGTTCTCCCGACACTTCATTTCTACACAGCACACTGCAGCTCGTACGCTGTAGGCGCCACACGATTGTTGTATGTATGGCGGCGTTTTGGATTGTAAAACATTTCGATATATTCGAAGACTGCTAGCCGCGCATCGCCCCGGGTTCGATATCGCCGTCTTTGGATTTTCTCTTTCTTTAAGTTTCCAAAAAAACTCTCAGCGACGGCATTGTCCCAGCAGTTACCTCGACGACTCATGCTGGGTTTGATATCCAGTGTTTTTAATAGCCGCTGGCAACGTCCACTGGTGTATTGGGACCCCGGATCGGAATGCAGATTGACCGAGCTAGTTGGGCGACGTCGCCAATAGGCCATCGTC
>CBFHHJ010000174.1:0-3220 GCA_965655505.1 Luminiphilus sp. | reverse complement strand
CTAAACTGCGCAGTGTTACCACAAACCACGAATCGGTAGCCCTTTGGCTGCCCTCGAAGACTGCTAACGACAGTGTTAACGATGCTGCAACCGCCAACAACGATGGATATCTGAACCCCGTCTGAAGTCCTCGGGAATGCTCTCCCGGGTTACGTCGGTAACAGCGAAGGTATCATTGAGTGACGGGTCAAGCTTGAAGCCTCGGCGGTTGTTAGAGAAATACATCACCCCCCCGGGTGCCAATCGCGCCATTGCTAAAGCGACCAGCCCGGTGTGATCGCGCTGAACGTCAAAGCTTTCTTCGGTGGCTTTGGAATTCGAGAACGATGGTGGGTCGAGCAAAATCAGATCAAAGGTGCGCTCACAGGCTTCGAGCCACGCGACACAGTCGCTGCGCTCAGCCCGATGCTGGCGCTCTGACAGTCCATTGAGTGCCAAATTCTCGCGGTACCAATTCAAATAGGTGTTAGACAGGTCGACACTGGTAGAGGTCGTGGCACCACCCAACGCGGCCTGAATCGAGGCGGCACCGGTGTAACAAAACAGATTGAGGAAATGCTTACCTTTCGCTTCTTTTGCCAGCCATGAACGTAGCGGTCGATGATCCAGAAACAAACCGGTATCGAGATAATCATGGAGGTTAACAAGCAGTTTGGCCCGACCCTCTTGAACAACAATCTGCTCCTGACGCTGGGCAAACTTTCCGTACTGTTCGGTGCCCCGCTGCCGCTGTCGCCGCTTGGTCGCGATATCGACGTTTTCCGGCAACTCAAACACGGCACGAATACCGCTGACCACCTCATCAAACCGTCGGGTCGCCGATGCCTCATCGATGTTTTTAGGTGGCGCGTATTCAGCAACATGGATGTGACCTTCGTAAATGTCGACGGCCACGGCGTATTCGGGCATATCCGCATCATAAAGTCGGTAGCAACCCACGCCGCTCTGACGCAGCCACGACTTTAACTTCCGCTGGTTCTTCCGAAGACGATTGGCGAACATCTGCGCGCCTTCGGTCAAGACCGGGGCCTGAGCATGGCTTTTGGCCTGTGGTGCGCCTGCGATTTGCTTTGCGCCAGCACTTTGTTGAGTGGGGCCAGCGTCATCGTTCGGCGCCCCATTTAAATCATCGTCGGCGTCGTTACTCACCGCGGCAGTCGCGCTCGCCCAAACGTTTGCCGCGAGCCCAACTCCCTTCCCACCCGAAACGGCAGAGCCCGGCTGTGGCGACAGATGATTGTCGGCTGTCAGCGCAAACAACAGCAGTCGAATATCGATCGCGCCGTTATTAAAGCTGTACTGGCGATGACTTCGTAGACCTACTGCACGACCCAAGTCGGGGTTTGACGTAACCACTGCCGCATCCCAGCCTTGAAACTCCCGATGCATCACTTCGCCCAACTGGCGATACAAATGCTTCATTGCTGCCACCTCGCCAATGCGTTCACCCCAAGGCGGGTTACACACTAATAGGCCTTTGGGCATAGGCCGGTGACTGGGTCGAGTAAGTTCATTAAGTGACTTAGCCCGCACGCGGACCAGTTGTTCCAAACCCAATTCGGCAACGATCGACTCTGCCCTGCGAACGGCACGAATATCGCCATCGTAGCCGCGAATCTCCATGCCCTCGGGTGGCGCACACTCTTGCGCTCGGCCGTCTGCCACAATCGCGGCCCACTGCTCGGGGTTGTGACCCAGCCATTTATCAAAACCATAACCCTGCCGAGCCAGCCCTACGGGTCGGCGAATCGCCATGAGCGCGGCTTCGATCAGCAAAGTACCCGAGCCACACATGGGGTCGATAAGCGAGAGACCAGCCTCTGCGGAAGCAGGCCATCCGGCTCGCGCCAACATGGCGGCCGCAAGATTCTCTTTAAGTGGCGCTTTTCCTGGATCGGAGCGATACCCGCGACGATGCAGACTGTTCCCCGACAGATCGATGGCAACGGTCAGTTTGCCGCGATACAGCCTGACATTGATACGCACATCAGGATATCGAGTATCGACATTGGGGCGCTCCATGCCGCGCCGGCGAAAGCCATCGACAATCGCATCTTTTACCCGCTGAGCACCAAACTGGGTGTTGCGAATATCCGAGCTACGGCCCGCAAAATCTACCGTGAGCGTCCCCCGCTCGGCTATGTGCTCATGCCAGGGTAGTCTTAACACGCCCTCATACAGATCATTGGCATCAGCCGCCGCAAATTCACTTAGTATCAACAGCACGCGATTGGCAAATCGGCTGTGCAGGCAGGCACGATAGGCAACCGCCAGCGACCCTGAAAACTCGACACCAGCAACCGTTTCGCGCACGTCGACGGCGCCCAACTCAGCGAGCTCCGGCCCCAGCAGGCTGCCGAGCCCTTTTGGACAGGTCGCCATGAATTTCAACGTGGTCAAGGTAGCGCTGCTCGTTCGAGCTGGATGATTTGAGCCAAAATATCGCGCCACTGCTGATATTGGTTGTTTAGGGAGCCCGATAATCTGACAACCTGCTCTCCCGATCGCATCACGGTGGGCGCAGTCTCGTTATCAAACCCACTGGCAAGTTCAAAAAAATCCTGCTCCTGAATCCGCACAGATCGATAGGTCGAGTAAACCTGCTGCATCGCAGCGTAACTGCCTCGCGGGGCGGATAGATCTCGATCGGCGGCCCGTGCCGTGTAGTCCTCAAGGTATTCAGCCTGCTCAAAGCTTGAGCGTCGCCAAAGGTTATAAGTGGGTCCAAGGGTCGCACGCAGGTCAAGGTACTGCTCGTCGACCGTATCGATAAACAACGCCTCTTGATTGCGGATACGCGCTATGCGCGCCACCATGGGGTCACTGTCAGCAGGCAGCCGGGCAAGCGCATACCGGCCCTGATCCTCGACGAGGTAGCTATCAAAAGCTTCGGGCGCTAGGTCTGCGGCATATCGCAGCTCGGCGACTTCGAGAAGGGTTTGTTGATCCTTTGAGGAAAGCTGTTTCGCCTGCGCTTGTAAACGATTGGCAACTGCGACGAACAACGGTCGAAACGGATCTCGTTGTGCGAGCTGAGCGTAGTCCTCAAATGCTGCCGTCGCCCGCAGCCGCTCGTCCATCCACACCCGACCGGTGGCATCGCGAGCTTCGATGTCGAGTACCAGATCCCGGCCGTCGGAATGCACAAACCGCCCATGCACAGTCAGTTGGGCAAACTCGCTCGTTTCAGGAAGCACTCTAACCGGCCCCCAGTTGTTGC
>CBFHHJ010000173.1:0-3232 GCA_965655505.1 Luminiphilus sp. | reverse complement strand
TACAGTGATGTGCCCGAGGTTACATCGTCACGTATCTGTCTGATCGCTTTTGTATAGACCGCGTTGCCTGCTGCACCCGCTGTTGAGTCCAAGGCTTCCACAAGTGGGACGCCCGCCGCGAACGTAGTCGAGAGTGTTCGAGAAAAACGCGCTATTACAGAGTCGTGAACGATACCGCCAACAATAGGCAGCTTCAAAGCAAGCGCATCAACACGGTCAGAAAAATTTTGTGAACGTAGCATCGCTTGAGAATAGAGCCAGCCAGCAACAAAAATTCCTATTAGGAAAATGAACCACCACTCTTGCATAAATTCCGAAATACCAAGCACAAAGAGTGTGAATGCCGGAAGGTCGGCACCAAAACCTTGGAACGTTTCAGCAAAAGTCGGCACTACTTTGACGAGAAGAATGCCTGTTACTACCACCGCGACAACTATTACAGCAATTGGATATGTCATTGCTTTCTTAATTTTTGCCTTCAAAGCTTCTGTTTTTTCTTTGTAGGTAGCAACCCTGTCCAGCATAGTCTCAAGTGTTCCTGAGTTCTCACCTGAGCCGACGAGGCTACAAAAAAGATTGTCGAAATATTTGGGATGCTTCTGTAGCGAAGCGGCCAGGCCCCCGCCTGCAGCCACATCGTTTTTGATTTCAACCACGAGTTTGCGCATTGATTCGTTCTCTAGGCCTTCGGCGACAATGTCGAAGCTTTGTACCAAAGGCACTCCAGCTTTCATCATTGTTGCTAATTGACGAGTGAAAATAGCGACGTCCGAGGGTTTTATCCTTTTCGCTCTTGAAAACAGAGGCTTTGCTTTCTTTTTTACTGACTTTGCTTTAATTCCCTGCTTTCTCAGTTGGGCCTTCGCTAGCGCTGAGCTAGCTGCGACGACCTCTCCTCGATTTTTTCGGCCATTCTTATCTAGACCAGACCAAACAAATACTGAATCGGTTGCCATTTGAAATCTGCTCCAAATCTTAATCAGTTGTTACGCGATTAACTTCTTCGAGACTAATGAGACCCTGCGCGCATTTTTTTAGAGCGGAGCGCCTTAGATCATCAAAGCCCTCGTCTCTCGCTTGCCGGTCGATTTCCAAAGAATTGCCGCCATCCATGATTGTATTAGCTATCGATTTAGTGAGCTTTACTACCTCATAAATACCCACACGGCCTTTATACCCGTCGGCACAGGCCGCGCATCCAACCGGGCGCATGATCGTCGCGTTTGCAAGCATTTCGTCGGTGAAGCCAAGTTGAATAAGCGCGTCATGAGGTACATCTGTCTCTGGTTCTTTGCACTGTTTACACAGACGTCTTCCAAGTCGCTGGGCGATGATGAGAGATACCGATGCGGCTATGTTGAAAGCAGGTACCCCCATGTTCAGCAGTCGCGTTATCGTTTCTGCGGCGCTGTTCGTATGAAGCGTCGAGAGAACTAGGTGCCCCGTTTGCGCCGCTTTAATGGCAATCTCGGCTGTTTCTAAGTCGCGAATCTCGCCGACCATGATGATGTCTGGGTCTTGCCGTAAAAACGATCTCAACGCCTCGGCGAAATTCAGGCCGACCTTGTTGTTGACCAGCACCTGATTGACACCCTGCATATTGATTTCTACAGGGTCTTCAGCAGTAGAGATATTGCGCTCGGGGGTGTTTAATATTCCAAGTCCAGTGTAAAGAGACACTGTTTTTCCTGATCCCGTCGGGCCTGTCACAAGAATCATTCCTTGTGGGCGGGACAACGCATCCATATAAAGAGCTTTTTGGCCCTCGTCGTAGCCCAGTGCGTCGATACCCATTTGAGCTGACGTTGGGTCAAGAATTCTAAGAACGATTTTTTCACCAAACATAGTTGGTAAAGTATTTACTCTAAAATCAATTGCTCTAGTTTTGGATAGCCTCATCTGAATGCGACCGTCCTGGGGTATGCGTCGCTCGGAAATATCCATCTGTGACATGACTTTAAGCCGGGCGGAAAGTCGGGGCGCGAGGTTCTTCGGTGGACGTACGACCTCGCGCAACATGCCATCCGTACGGAAACGGACGCGATAGTCCTTTTCGTAAGGTTCGAAGTGAATATCTGACGCACCTTGTTTTATAGCATCTATAAGTACTTTGTTTACGAATCTAACGAGGGGTGTGTCATCGACCCCACTATCGTCAGCGGAATCGGCGTCAGGATTGGGGGCACCGCCAATTTCAATGTCGTACTCGCTGTCGCCCTCTAGGTCATCCATGCCTGACGCTAGAGAGTCTTGTTGATCAGTAAGTTCGGTAAGAACTGTTGCGAGCGTCTCCTCGTTGACGAGCACAGCATCCGTGGCGATCATCGTAGCAAATTTTATCTCGTCCAAGGCTGCGAGGTTGGTGGGGTCGGAAATCGCTATGAACAGACGATTCCCTCTTTGAAACAATGGAAGCGCGTGGTGTTTATCGACTAACTCAAGGGGAACTAGCTTATCCGGCAGAGATGACCTATCAATGGCGGTAAGGTCAAAAAGTGGAATGCCAAATTCTTGTGAAGAAACCTCGGCCAGTCTTGCACCGTCAATGTCAAATGACTCCACCAAATACCGCACAAGAGACGTATTAGCTTGGCTGGCTTGAATCGTCGCGTCGGTAGCCTGTTCTTCTGTTAATAATTCATTGTCAACTAGTCGAGCGGCCAGTCCAGTTAGCTTGATTGAGGAAGGTGAAGTTTCTACGTTCATCGAGAGCTATTTACCTCAAGCGTTTTTTTTCAGTTGATGCGTTCACTTTGGTTTCTACTGACATAACGTTTTATGTGCGTGCGTTGAGCCTGCTACCTGCCACTGCTGCCAATACTACGGCTATTGGAGGTAGATTGCGATATGACGTCGGTGTCAGCCTTGGATGGGTATAACCGCGCGCTAAGCTGGACTAGCTCGGCAGCTTGCTGGTCCTTTCCGAGTAAAGTGGCAGTTTCGGCCAATGAGTTGATTAGTGGTCGGCGCGGGGAGTTCTGGATTTCGGCTAGGCCCCACTCGAGATATTGCTCCGCGGCGTAACCTCCGCCCATAGCGAATCCCGCCGAATAAAAGTTGCGATTGAGATCGAAGTTATATTGTTTGGTCAACAACGCGGGGTGCCCCACGTATTTCATCATGTCCACTTCCCCTAATCTGAGACATCGTTAATTGGAGTTTTCTGTGAGAATGAGCACAGGAGGCTGCAATGAAGAAGTCACGATTTACGGAGAGTCAGATTGTCGGCGTG
>CBFHHJ010000172.1:0-3253 GCA_965655505.1 Luminiphilus sp. | reverse complement strand
CGCGAGCAGACAGGGCGTGAAAACCGGCGACGAGCTGACCTATACCCTCACCTACAGCAATGTCGGCAATGCCGCCACGGCGGGTGACGTCGTGATCGAAGATTTACTGCCGGGCAACACCAGCGTTGTGCGCGCAAGCGACAGCGGCAGTAACGGGGTCAACCCGCAGGTCGTGGTCTGGAACCTCCCCCCACTCGCAGCGGGACAACGGGGTTCGGTCACCGTAACTGTGCAGGTGGCAGACCCGATCACCAATGGCACGCAGTTGGTCAATCAGGCGAGTGCCTATGTCGCTGGCAATAGCGCCATCTCGACCACTGCCACATCCACCACTGGCCCCGTAACGGTGACCAGCGAGCCCCTGTTCGCGATGGATAAAACCGCCTCAACAGGCAACTTTGCGACCGTCAATGGCGCACTGAGCTACACGCTGGACTATGCAAACATCGGTAGCGATGCTGCCACTAACGTCACAATTACTGACCAACTCCCGACCGGCTTTGTATTACAAGGCACAAGCACGCCTGCGGTTGTCAACGGCAACACTCTGACCTGGACGCTGCCGTCGGTAGCTGCCAAGACCGGGGGCGTCATTGTAGTCAGCGGCATTGTCGACCCCAATCTGGCCGACGGTGATGTATTGACCAACTCGGCCACTGTCATCAGCACGGAGATCCCCAACCCCCAGCCCAAGGGTAGTGATACAGCGACTGTAACGGTGCAGGATGCCAGGCTCACCTTAACCAAAACCGCCGACACAACAACGGCACGGGCAGGCGTTTCTGCCACATCGACACCCGGGCAGGTGATCACCTACCAGCTCAACTACAGCAACCTTGGTACTGCGCCTGCGAGCAGCATTACGCTTATTGACCAGTTGCCGAGTGACGTGACCTATCTCGGTGCTCAGCCACAACCGACGTCCACAGCAAGCGGTGTGCTCACGTGGGATCTCGGTACGCTCAACGCAGGTCAACAAGGCTCGGTACTGATCACCGCACAGACCAATGATGATTTGCGCGACGGACTGGTTCTCCACAACACGGCGAGCCTAAGCAGCGCTACCACACCAACCATCAACGCGGTGCCAGTCGACATCGTCGTCAGTAGTCAGCCCAAGCTACAGTTGAGTAAATCGAGTGTGGTCGGCAACGCCACACCGGGCCAAACCGTCTCCTGGGACATCACCCTCGACAACATTGGTTCTGATACCGCAGAGAATGTATTGATCACCGATACGCTGCCGGCGAACACCAGCTTTGTGAGTGCGAGTGGCGGCGGTGTTGAGACATCACCTGGGGTCGTCGAGTGGGATATTGCCGCCCTTTCAGGACCGCTTACGGCAAACAGCGGTGTGACCGTTTCGGTGAAGGCGATCATTGATCCTCCGCCCATCTCCGATGGCACTCAGCTCACTAACACCGTGACGGCGACTGCTGAAGATGGCGCGAGCAATGCTTTACCGCCAACGTCGGCAACGTCGGTGTTATCGATCATCAGTAGCCCCGTGCTCAACATCACCGTTGACACTGACAAGCCGTTTGCATTGGCGGGCGAGAGCGTGGCTTACACAGTCACTATCTCCAATACGGGTACCGATACCGCCACGGGTGTCGAGGTCGCGTCACTGCTACCGAGCAACGTGACACCGCAAGTCATTGATCATGGCGGCGCGTTTGTACCTTCAGGAACCGATACGTTCGCACTGTGGACAATCGGCGCTCTGCCCCCCGCGGGCTCAATCACCTTGAACTTCAGTGTCGGTGTTCCGGTGGGAACAGCGAACGGGGCACTAGAACTGGTCTTGGCGGGCATCGAGGCAACCAACGCGCCGTTTACGGGCGCTGTCGCGCTTAACGTTGTTGGCAGCAATCCCGCGTTAACCCTCAGTAAAGCCGCGCCGAACAGCGTCGAAGCCGGGGATCCGATGACCTATCGGCTGGATTACTTCAATACCGGTAACGGCACAGCAAGCGCGGTCGTCATCGAGGATCTGCTGCCACCCGGTGTCACGTTCACCTCGGCAACCAATGGCGGCACCGAGGTATCTCCTGGCGTCGTGCAATGGAATATTGGTAACGTTGACCCACTCAGCGGCGGCAACGTACAGGTGACGGTCGCTACTGCGCCCGGCATCACCAACGGCACGCAAATCGGTAACATCGCCTCTATCAACGCCAGCAACGGCGGCGGCCGAGTCGCCAATGCCACCACCATTGAGCGCAGCCACACGGAACTGATCGTAACCAATGCGGTAACCGCAGCCACGGTGGCGGCCGGTGACGACCAGACGTTTACCGTCAGTTGGGCGAATACGGGCAACCAAGACACGACCGGCACGGTAGTCACTGCCACGATACCCCCCAACACCACGTTTGCCTCGGCAACTGCCGGGGGCGGTCTCGTTGGTGGCGTCGTCGAGTGGACGGTCGGCAACCTTGCGGCCGGCGGGAGTGGCTCGGCCACCTTCACGGTCACCACCGACAGTCCGTTGATCGACGGCACGACCCTAAAAAGCGTCGCCGAGATCACTGCTGATCTGGGACAGCCTGACTCTGAGACTGCCACGTTTGCGATCAGTAGCTCGCCGATATGGGTGCTCGCTAAAACCACGCCAATGGGCGATGTCGACACCGGTAGCCAGGTTAGCTTTGAGATTGATCTTCAGAACCTGGGTAATGCCGATGCCACCGGGGTGGTTGTTACCGACACTCTCCCCGCCGGGCTTCAGATCGTATCGGCAAGTGCCGGGGGTGTGATCGATCGGGCCGCCAATACGATTACCTGGAATCTGGGTACCGTTGCTGCCGGTAGTGGACCCGTTGACCTATCGCTGGTTACGCGCGTCATTGGAGCAAACAGCACCCTGACCAATCGTGTCACGATCGCGTCTAATGAGATATCCGACGTTACGAGCACTGCGAGCGTGACGTCAGGCGCGCCTAGGCCCGTTAACGCAACGCCAGCCCACGCCTGGCTACTACTTGCACTAGGTCTAATGATATTGGGGGCACAGCAGGTTCGACGGCGCCAATTTCGATAGCGCTCGATAAAAGGTGGGTTAAGCTAACCGTCAGCGCATTAAAGTACCTACTGAGGTGATTTTTGTGGGCTTCAAGCCTGTGGATAACTTGGGGGACAGAACGCACTGCCTCAACTAAGTTTTCCACAGGCACAAAAATAGGCTTTCGTGCTAAACATCTTGAGTTTTTGATTTTTTAAATAAAAACAATGGCTTGTAAATCAAAGCTAA
>CBFHHJ010000171.1:0-3261 GCA_965655505.1 Luminiphilus sp. | reverse complement strand
CGGTGATTAATGTAGCGCTTTTATATAAGCCTCGGCTTCTGCTCGGACCACATCAGCATCGGGGCCAATCAGCGTGACATGCCCTAGTTTGCGTCCCTTGCGGACGCCCTTCCCATAGGTCTGGAAAAAGGTTCTCACCGGGCCTTCGGGCATTTTTAGTGGCAGAGCGTCATCGAGCAGATTAACCATGGCAGCCGCGCCGTCGAAGACCGGCGGTGTCACTGGCGCGCCGAGCACCGTACTCACGTGCTGAGTAAACTGGTCTGCGCCGACCGCGCCGATCGTCCAATGCCCCGTATTGTGTACACGCGGTGCAATTTCATTGACGATTAACCGACCACCGGTGACAAAGAACTCAATCGCCAGTACACCAACGTAATTCATGGCATCAACCAACGTTTTCGCATGCGCTTGTGCTTCAGCACTCAGCTCATCCGACACACCGGCAGGGACAAAGCTACCAATCAAAATGCCGTCACGCATGGCATTTTCCGTCATGGGGTAGCAAACCGAATCACCCGCCTCATCTCGCGCAATGATAATCGCTAACTCGCGATCGATATCGATTTCCGCCTCGGCGATGAGTGGGTAGCCGCCCTCAGGAATCGCCGCGGCGTCATGTGCATCCGTGACGCGCCACTGGCCACCACCGTCATAGCCACCCAGAATACGTTTGCAGCGTACTGATTGACCCGCAAACTGCGCAGTCAGGGCTTGTTGCAAATCCTCTGGAGTTTCCGCGGCACACCAGGGTGAGGTCGGTATCGCTAACCGGTCAAGCATGGCCTTTTGCGTATTGCGACTGCGCAAAACAACCAATGCGTCGTAACAGGGAAACAAACCGACCTCATCGGCTGCCCGTCGCAACAGCGCATCGGGCAAACTTTCGCGCTCAACTGTGACCGCGTCACAGGACTCGAAGAAAGTGTCGGCCTCGTCGCTTCCATAGACAGGACCTAACCCGCCCACGACTGGGGTCTCATCAACGCACAAAAATGAGACGGACACACCGAGTCGCCGAGCCGCCTCCGCCATCATTTGGCTGAGCTGACCGCAGCCGATAATGCCAAGTCGCTGTTTCACTGATTTTGGTCCCCGTTCACTGACATAAATCCTTAGTCGACCGTTGTTTCAGGTACATCGCTGGTCTGCTTGGCACGATACGCATCCAAAGCGCCTCGAATACTCGCATCGTCATTTGCCAACATCGCAGCGGCGAATAAAGCTGCGTTCATCGCGCCGGGTTTGCCAATGGCGAAGGTCGCCACCGGCACCCCCTTGGGCATTTGAACAATGGATAACAGGGCATCGACGCCGTTTAGCGCCGTTGCGGATACGGGCACACCAAGAACAGGTAACGGGGTCATTGCCGCGGTCATCCCCGGTAAATGCGCCGCACCGCCGGCGCCCGCGATAATCGTGCGCAAACCACGGTCTCGCGCACCGCGCGCATAGTCGTACAAACGATCGGGGGTTCGATGAGCCGAAACGACCTTCGCCTCATAGGGAATACCCAACAGATCAAGCACCTCTGCGGCACCCTCCATAACATTCCAATCAGAGCGGGAGCCCATGATCAGACCAACGATTGGCTGGGACATAAGGACCTCTTTCGGCCAGTCAAATTGCGTGATTTTGTGATCCGTCGATACAAACAAAATAGGCCCTGAAAGGGCCTATCAAAACGGTTGCATCGTCGAACAAGAATGCAAACGCGTGAAGTCTACTGCCCCCACCTTGGCTGTCAATGTCGGACATCACAGCAGATTCTAGTGGTCGAAAGCTTATCACTTAAGGAAGGGGGCAATTGATGGCCGCTGAGAAAGCCCGCCCGCGCTAAAACCCTAACCATTTTATCGGCGATTGCGACATCGACAGTTAACGATGAGCTTTTAGCAGCCAGCTTAGCCAAGACACAGTGGTCGCAAGCAACTGATCAGCCGAGCTGCCCGGTATGCTCGCAGGGCTCTCGAGCACGTTGAAAATATGGTTGGCTTGAGCGAGAACAACTGCTCGACTGCCGCGATGTGTCGACTGGGCAACAAGCTCGAGGCTTGATTGATGGGGAACGCTGGCATCGGCGTTTCCGGCGATAGCTAGAATCGGTTTATCAAATCCCTTCATGTCGCTGAAGGTTGTCTGTGCCTTCATCTGCTCAAACCACTGCAAATCGAAGTTTAGTGGCTCGGGAAGCCAGCCAAACTCAACCGACGCGTAACCCTGTTCCTGAGCGATGGCATAGTAAGCGTCGAAATAACGCTGAAAACTGCCGACTCCATCGGAAGCGACGCCGGACCAGGTCACCAGCGCTGCCACACGGGGGGCCGCCAAAACAGTCCGCTGAGCGATCAAGGCACCCTGGCTAAAGCCAAGTACAGCGAGTGAATTCGCATCAACGCCAGCATAGCCACCGAGAACGTCAAGCGCTTTTCGACTGTCTCGGACAGCGCTCTCAAGCGTAAAACGCCGATGATCAATATCGCTGTCGCCGTTGCCGGCAAAATCGATTCGTAAACTCGCGATGCCAACGGTTCTCAGGCGAGCCGCAAGCTCCACAAACAATCCACCGACTTCGTCTTTGTTGCTCGCGGTACCATGCAGTAGCAACACCGCGGGAGACAATGCAGTACCCGCTTCCTCTTCGCCAGCATCGGCTGTCTCACCGTCATCAGGCAGCGATAACACTGCTGGAAGGTCATAGCTATCTCCAGCGATGTTAAAAACGATCTCGCCGGCCCACGTGGCGCTTGAAAAGCCGACCAACAAGCTTGCCAAGATGCAGCGCATCACATTCACCGCAATTGGTTGTAACAAACCGCTCATAGCACGAGCTCCCGCTGCGTATACGTAATTAACAACTACGCTTGCTCCAACAGTTGGCTAAACGTAGCTCGATCGACGTTACCACCGCTTAAGATGATACCGACGCGCTCATAATGTCGTGGCAACTTACCACTCAGAAGAGCAGCGAGTGCAACTGCGCCGCCAGGCTCGACAACAAGTTTTAGCACCCGAAACGCAAACCTCACCGCGGCAACGACCTCGGCGTCTGAAACCACCAGACCCTGTTTAATCCGATGTTGGTTTATCGCAAAAGTTAGCTTTCCTGGCTCGGGGGTCAGAAGTGCATCGCAGATCGAGACCACCGGCATCTCGATGCGCTGACGTTCGCCACTTGCAAGGGACTTGGCATAATCATCAAACCCTTTAGGCTCAACCGTAAACACATCGGTTGTCCGGCTTATCTCGCTCGCTACAAGC
>CBFHHJ010000170.1:0-3302 GCA_965655505.1 Luminiphilus sp. | reverse complement strand
ACCTCACATTTTTATGGCGCGCGCCGTACCGTTGGCTACGTCCCCTTCGATTCAGAGACCTTGGTAACCGGCAAGCTCTTCGAAGATATTCGTGAAGCCACTTACAAGCTGGCAGATCCCGATCAATACGATGCGGTCGTCATTATCAATTTGTGTGTCCCGACCGCCTCTGGCGTGCCACTTGAATTGCTTCCCAAAGAAATCAATGGCGTGAGAGTCATCGGTATCGATGTTCCCGGTTTTGGCGTGCCAACCCATGCGGAAGCGAAAGACGTACTCGCCGCGGCTATGCTGCGCTATGCGCGTAAAGAAGCGGCTTCTGGGCCCGTTGCGCGACCGAGTAATCTTGAAAATCGTGGCAGTAAACCTGGCGTTGCTCTAGTTGGCGAGATCTTCCCCGTTGATGCGATCACCGTCGACCGGCTGCTTGAGCCGTTGGGATGCACAGTGAGTACCGTTGTGCCAACCCGAGAATGGCGAGAGTTATATGCCGCACTCGACTCCGAGTTGGTGGCCATGCTGCATCCGTTCTACGTAGCTTCTCAGCGAGAGTTCGCAGCTGCAGGGCGCCCCGCCATCGGTGGCGCTCCCGTTGGTGCAGAGGGCACCGCACGATGGATTGAGCAGGTCGGTGAAAAACTTGGGCTTGATGGCGCAAGCGTTCGCAAACATCGGGACCACATGCGCAAGACCATCCGTGCCGCACTCAATGAGCACCCTATCAAAGCGCGAATGACGTTATCCGGCTACGAGGGATCAGAGCTCTTGGTAGGACGGCTTCTTGTGGAGAGCGGCGTTGATCTTCGTTATGTAGGTACCGCATGTCCGCGCACTGTCTGGTGCGAAGAGGATGCCGATTGGCTTGAATCCAAGGGCGTTGCACTGAAGTTTAGGGCCTCACTGGAAGATGATATTTGCGCCATGGAGGCGTTTCAGCCCGACGTCGCGGTTGGCACAACACCCGTCGTGCAACGGGCCAAAGAACTCGCGATTCCCTCGCTCTACTTCACCAATCTCATTTCCGCTCGCCCACTCATGGGTCCTGCTGGCGCTGGTTCACTCGCTTCTATCATCAATGCAGCCGCAGGTAACCGCGATCGCTTCAACGCTATGGAAGCGTTTTTTGATGGTGTTGGTAGCGGCGCGACAGCTGGCGTATGGACGCCTACCCTCGCCGAGCAGCAACAAAAATTGAGAGTCGCAGCAGGAGGCACGATCTAATGCTGGTACTCGATCACGATCGCGCGGGAGGCTATTGGGGCTCTGTGTATGTGTTCACCGCAGTCAAAGGATTGCAGGTGATCATTGACGGACCTGTCGGCTGCGAAAACCTGCCCGTCACCTCGGTGCTTCACTACACCGACGGCTTACCACCCCACGAGCTCCCCGTCGTCGTTACCGGGCTTGCCGAAGAGGAACTCGGGCAACACGGCACAGAAGGTGCACTTCGACGAGCGCATAAGACCCTTGACCCGAAAAAACCGAGCGTTGTTGTCACTGGGTCAATCGCAGAAATGATTGGTGGCGGTGTAACGCCTGAAGGGACGAACATTCAGCGCTTTTTGCCTCGCACTATTGATGAAGATCAATGGCAAAGCGCCGACCGGGCGCTGGTTTGGCTGTGGGACAACTACGGCGCTAAGAAAGCCAGTAAACGTAAACCCGTCACCCCCGACAAGCCGCTGGTCAATATCATTGGGCCTGCGTATGGCTATTTTAACACCTGGTCAGATCTCGCCGAGATACAGCGCCTAATCGAAGGTATCGGTGCCGAAGTCAACATGGTGTTCCCTCTGGGCTGCCACCTGAACGACGTGCATAAACTTGCCGATGGCAGCGTTAATGTCTGCATGTACCGGGAGTTTGGTCGCAAGCTCTGCGAGACCCTCGATAAGCCTTACCTGCAAGCGCCCATCGGGCTGCACAGCACAACAAGCTTTCTTGAAACCCTCGGCGAATTGCTCGACCTCGACCCGCAACCGTTTATTGAACGGGAAAAGCACACCACCATTAAACCCATTTGGGACTTGTGGCGTTCAGTGACCCAGGACTTCTTTGGCACTGCCTCCTTCGGTATTTGCGCCACAGAAACCTATACCCGCGGTATTCGTCACTTTCTCGAAGACGACCTTGGTCTTCCCTGCGCTTTTCACTTCAGTCGTTGTGCCGGTGTGAAACCCGACAACGAGGCCGTACGCGCGGCAATTTCCGAATCAAGCCCATTGATTGTTTTCGGCGGCTATAACGAGCGCATGTATCTGGCTGAAAACGGTAACCGCGGCATTTTCATACCTGCATCGCTACCAGGCACGATCATCCGCCGCCACACCGGCACACCCTTCATGGGTTACAGCGGTGCCTGTTATCTGGTTCAAGAAGTTTGTAACGCCCTATTTGACGCCCTCTTCAATATTTTGCCCCTCGGTAAAGACCTCGATCAAATCGAAGCGACGCCCGCGCGCGGGTCATTGAATTGGGACAACGAAGCCGAGGCAATGATCGCCGACCTTATTGTGAAACAACCCGTATTGGTGCGGATTTCCGCAGCAAAACGGCTGCGAGATGCTGCTGAGCAAGCCGCACGCAACGGAGGCGTCGATACCGTCTCTGAAGTGCACGTGGAACTTGCAAGCCATCATCTCTCAATTGGCAACGCGGCCTGAAGTCATCAGACGAGGAAATAGTGATGAATAACACTGATAGCAGCATGGTAAAGCACAAATTCTCGGAGCGACTGCAGTTCAATCTCCTTTTGGGAATTTCCTTCATTTGGTTTTTTGCCTTCGCCGTGATGTGTCGCCTGACTTTTAGGAAGCCAGAGCAAGGCAGCGAGAAGGAAAGCTGTTTTCAGACCGCACGACGGTCTGCCTACAGCGTAGTGCCATACGCATTTATGAGTATCTGATTGTTCTAGGAGTCCACGTGACTCCGAAAACAGCTGAACGTCAACGCAGTGCCGACCTTTGGGGATCAGCGCTGAGATCGAAAAAAAGGGGCTTAACATGTCGTTATTAAGTTTTGAAAAGAAATACCGAGTCAGGGGCGGCACCCTGCTTGGCGGGGACCTGTTTGATTTCTGGGTTGGCCCCTTTTACGTCGGTTTCTTTGGCGTGACCACCGCGTTTTTTGCCACGCTGGGTACGTTACTGATTATCTATGGTGCGTCCTTAGGTGATACGTGGAATGTCTGGCAGATCAATATCGCGCCACCCGATATCTCCTACGGTTTAGGGCTCGCGCCATTGAAGGAAGGTGGGCTTTGGCAGATTATTACCATGTGTGCCATCGGTGCCTTTGGGTCT
>CBFHHJ010000169.1:0-3354 GCA_965655505.1 Luminiphilus sp. | reverse complement strand
CATGCATGCTGCCCACGAACGGATTACCTACGAGCGGTTAAAGCGCATGCGCGATGACACGGGTATTCGCTCGCAACCGCTGTTGGTTCCGCAAACCCTCGCGGTGTCTGCCCGTGAAGTCCGAGCGGTGAGTGATGGTGCTGCGCAACTTCAAAGCCTTGGGTTGGACATCGATGTCGCGGGGGAGGAGCAGCTGGTCATTCGCGCGGTGCCCATTGCGCTGTCTCAGGCGGATGTTGAGCAGTTGATTCGGGACGTGCTGTCCGATTTGGTTGAACACGGCAGCTCTAATCGCGTGGCAGACCACATGGACGAGATCCTCTCAACCATGGCTTGCCACGGGTCGGTGCGCGCAAATCGTCGTCTGACGGTACCCGAGATGAACGCGCTGCTGCGTGATATGGAGCACACCGAGCGCTCGGGTCAGTGCAATCACGGACGTCCTACCTGGGTCCAGCTAAGCATGACCGAGCTTGATAAGTTGTTTCTTCGGGGCCGCTGATGCCCAAGCCATTGCTGTGCATCATGGGTCCTACCGCTGCTGGGAAGACCGACTTGGCCATTGCCCTCGCCGAGCGCTTTCAGGGCGAACTGGTGTCGGTGGACTCCGCGTTGGTCTATCGCGGCCTGGATATTGGCGCCGCTAAGCCAAGCTATCCGCATCATCTGGTGGATATTCGCGATCCGGCAGAGCCCTACAGTGCGGCGGCCTTTGTTGCAGATGCCGTTTCAGCAATAGCAGCAATCCGCGACCGTGGCCGGCTGCCGATCTTGGTGGGGGGCACCATGCTGTATTACCGGGCACTGCTGCAGGGGCTCGATGAGATTCCGGCCACCGATCCCGAAGTGCGTGCCGCTATAGAAGCTGAGGCTATTGAGCGCGGCTGGCCGGCATTGCACGCTGAACTTAATTCGGTCGATCCGACATTGGCGGCAAGATTGCATCCCAATCACAGCCAGCGAATCGGGCGCGGCCTTGAGATATGGCGAATGACGGGTCGGCGGCTGAGCGACTGGCAGGCAGGTTCCGCTGAGGCCGCGATCAGTGGCGAGCCGATTGCAGTGGTGGTGGCACCCAAGGAGCGAGATGTTCTGCACGAGCGCATCGCGCGCCGATTCGATCTGATGCTCGAGCAGGGGTTTCTGGATGAGGTTACGGTGTTATACGAGCGCGGTGATCTGCATGTGGACCTACCTGCTATTCGTGCTGTTGGCTATCGACAGCTGTGGGATGTGGTTGCGGGCAACGTGGATCTGGCGACCGCACGGGAGCGGGCGTTGGCCGCGACGCGTCAACTCGCCAAGCGGCAGCTGACGTGGCTGCGGCGCTGGCCCGATGCGACTTGGTTACTCACAGACCGCAGCGGAGCACTCTGTGCGGCGACTACCGGCGATCTGTCTGCCGAGACTGTCGACGCCGCCGAGGCCCCCACGCAGCTCGCAGATTGGCCTAAATTGACTACCGGTGCGGGGGTTTTGGCCGACGATGACGAGATTTTGGCGTTTTTCGAAAAAAAGATTGGGAACTATCGGTCGTCTGATACGTCGTAGTAGAATACCCGACCCGCTTCGGAGCGGGCCTTTTGGTTACCTCGTTTTGGCGACCGTATTTTATTGATGTTAAGGAGTTCCCCATGTCAAAAGGGCACACGCTACAAGACCCTTACCTGAACGCGCTGCGCAAAGAGCGTGTACCGGTTTCTATCTATCTCGTAAACGGTATCAAGCTGCAGGGGCAGATTGAGTCGTTTGACCAGTTTGTAGTGCTGCTGAAGAACACGGTCTCGCAGATGGTCTACAAACACGCCATTTCAACGGTTGTCCCTTCGCGCAACATCCGAATACCCCTGACGGCACCTGAGGGCGGTGAGGCACCTGCTGAGGACTAACTTGGCAGTCAGCCTCGACGGCAAGCTAAACTCCGCCGTCTTGGTGCTTCTACTTTGGGGGCGCGATGCTCCCACCCAACGATCACTTCCGACTCGGTTTGGCCGGTGGACGAACTGTGGGTGCTGTTTGTGAGCACTGACTTATTTGAACGCTACCAAGGTGGTGAGCGGGTCGTTTTGGTTCAGATCGCGATTGACGATGGTCAGGTCGCTGAGGACCCTCAAGAGTTCGAAGAGTTGGTACGTTCGGCGGGGGGCGAGCCCGTTGCCTTTATTACCGGACATCGGCGTGCGCCGCTGGCGAAATACTTTGTCGGTGAAGGGAAACTGCAGGAAATTCTGGCGGCCAAAGAAGAGCATGAGGCCGAATTGGTGGTGTTTAACCATCCTCTGTCTCCCAGCCAGGAACGCAACTTAGAGGGCCAATTGAAGTGCCGTGTGATTGCGCGCACGGGGCTCATTCTCGATATCTTTGCCCAACGAGCTCGCACCCACGAGGGCAAGCTACAGGTCGAACTGGCCCAATTGCGGCACATGAGTACCCGATTGATTCGCGGTTGGACCCACTTAGAGCGGCAGAAAGGCGGCATTGGCCTGCGTGGCCCGGGTGAAACTCAGCTGGAATCAGATCGCCGCTTATTGAGGGCGCGTATTCGCTCCATCGAAACCCGTTTGGATAAAGTGCGCTCACAACGGGCTCAAAGTCGGCGTTCCCGACAGCGCGCCGAAATCCCCTTGGTGTCTCTGGTGGGCTATACCAACGCTGGCAAATCGACTTTGTTTAACCGCATCACCGCCTCTGAGGTGTACGCTGCGGATCAGCTCTTTGCCACCCTTGATCCAACCCTCCGCCGGATTGAAATCGATCACCTGGGACAGGTGGTCATGGCCGATACCGTCGGATTTATCTCCCATTTACCCCATACCCTCGTGGAAGCCTTCAAAGCCACGCTCGAAGAAACTCTCAATGCCACGCTGCTGGTGCATGTCGTGGATGTGGCTGCCGAAAACCGTGAACACCTCGTCCATGAGGTCGAGGCTGTTTTGGAGGAAATCGGAGCGGCGGATATTCC
This sequence comes from Luminiphilus sp., assembly GCA_965655505.1. Classification (GTDB taxonomy): domain Bacteria; phylum Pseudomonadota; class Gammaproteobacteria; order Pseudomonadales; family Halieaceae; genus Luminiphilus. The sequence goes on along the minus strand of CBFHHJ010000169.1, from coordinate 392 downwards.
TCAGCTGCGGGTTTACAACAAAGTTGATCTGCTGGAGCAGCCCCCTCGGTTGTTACGCGACGATGACGGCGTACCGGTTGCGGTTTACCTGTCTGCCAGAGACGGGACGGGCTTTGATTTACTCGAAGAGGCCTTACGAGAGCGGCTTCAGGCGGATATTTTCTCGGGTTCCGTAACCCTCGCACCCAATCAGGGTCGGCTGCGCGCGGCGCTTTTTGAGCTTGGGGCCGTGGAGGAGGAGGCTTTTGATGATAAAGGCAGTAGTATTCTGTCGATCCGACTGCCAAAAAAGGACTGGGACCGCTTGCAACATTCAGGTTGAGCCCCAATGTGTTACTAACACCGAGCAGGGTTTGCTAAACTCTGCGCGTCACTAATTAAGGAATTCCCAA
>CBFHHJ010000168.1:3172-3411 GCA_965655505.1 Luminiphilus sp. | reverse complement strand
CTCAGCATCACCTCGGTCTTCCCACATCAGTGAGAAAAACGCACGCTTTTCTCGCGCATAGCTAATGTACCCATGGCCCAGGGCAATGATGCGTTCTGCTGAGTCAGGCTGCTTCGCGAAGTTGTGTTCGATCTTTTTCAAATGTGCATGCAAACCAAGAAAAGAAAGCTCCCGAACGTTCAACAGCAGGTCGTCTTTATCTTTGAAGTGTCGATAGGGCGCAGCATTACTAACCCCTG
>CBFHHJ010000168.1:0-3162 GCA_965655505.1 Luminiphilus sp. | reverse complement strand
CAGCGGCAATGATTAACGCGTCCCGTAGGTTGCCGTGATGATAACTGCGTCCAGAGTTGGTCATACCGCGGCCACCATGGATGAGCCAATATCGTCACTTTGCTTGGGCCGGTCCTTGCCCATGGTCACGAGAAACAGGGGCGGCACTAGGTAAAACGAAATCACTGTGGAGAGCAGCACTCCGCCGGCGATCGCCATTGCGAACGGCGGCCAGAATTGGCTCCCCTCGAGAATTAACGGCAGGAACCCGCCGAACGTCGTAATGGTGGTTGAAACAATATGACGGCTCGAATCAAGAACCACGCCGCGTATCGATCGGAGATCACCGCGCGCTGCACCCGTATCCTGCTGCAATCCCGTCAGGATGATAATCGCCGCGTTAATCGATACCCCAATTGATCCAATAACGCCAATCAGTGCTTGAATTCCAAGCGGGTAGCGAAAAATCGCGAGCGCAAGCAAGCTCAATCCGAAAGAGCACAGGCAGACCAGCAGGGCAACAAAGGTTAACCGCCATGAGTTGAAGGTCAGCAGTATGGTGGCGATGAGTGCCGAGATGATAATTCCCAAGGGAGCCATTAGGTCAGTCACGACCTGTGCACGCTCGCCAGAGTCGCCACCAAACGACAAACGATAGCCTACGGGCAGCGCGATTGGATTCTCAGTCAAGTCCTTACGCAGTATTTTAAAGGCGTCGTCGGGCAGGACGCCGCGTGTTAGGAACGCTTGGATCTTGTTGGTGCGCTCTCCCTCCTCACGGGTGATGGGGCTGTCGTCGGGGACCAGCACCGCGTTGCCCAGCGCCGCGAGCGGCACCGGATTAATCGTGCCATCTGGTGCAGCTACTGGCAGGTGGAAATTCCGCAATTCATCCGCGCTGGTCCACTGCTCGCGCAGCAGTTGTGCGCGAACGGGTAAGCGCTCGGTGTCCTCGAGTAGCTCTCCGCCCGATCGTCCTCGTAGGGCGGCATCTAACGCATCGGCAATAACGGTTCGCTGGAGTCCCGCACGGCGCAGTTTTTCCTCGTCGAGCTCGAAAACCAACTTCGGCGGGCCCGCGCGCATAGATACCTGTGTGTGGGTTACGTTAGGTAGGCTCTCCAGGCGCTGACGGAACTGCTCACCAAGAGATTTTAGGACGTCGATGTTGGGTCCAATCACCAGCACCTCTAAGGGCGCCTGAACGGGAGGGCCTTGATCAATACCTCGCACGATAATTTGAGCTGCGGGATACTGTTGATCGAAGCGGTCTTGCAGTTGGCGAATCAGATCGTCCGTGCGGTTTTCGTCGGTGGTCAACACCAACGCTTCCATGAAACTGGCAATGCCTTGTTTGTTCGATCGGAGGTTGTAATAAAACGCTGGAGCACTTTCACCCACAGTCCAATCGACCCGCCGAACCAGCGGTTCGCTGCGTAATTCAGCATCGACGTCGTAGGCCAAAGCCAGTGAATCTTCGATTGAAGCGCTGTCGGGCATCGTGATCTGCAGATAAAACTGGTCACGATCCGTGCCGGGAAAAAACTGATTGGTGAGTGTGGATACCGTCAGAAAACCAGTGATTGGCAAGGATAGGGCGAGGGCGATGGAACCCAGCGGATTGCTCAATGACCAGTTCAGGGTTCCACGGAAAAAACGCGACAATCGTGGAGACTCGGCGCCGGCCTGCCACCACCGAGGATTGTCTGAAATACCGCTAGGGAGCAGTCGCGCGGCGAGGACAGGGGTGATGGTGAGCGCAAGCAACATGGATGACACCAGCATGGCAATGACCGAGATAGCGATCGAGCCGAGGAAGTCACCCGCCGGCCCCTCCAATATCGCCATGGGCATGAAGGCAAGTACTGTGGTCAGCGTCGATGAAATCAGTGGACCCCGCAGTCGTGCAACCGCGCCCGTCATCGCATCCATTGGCCGCAGTCCCTCTAGAAGTCGTTTGCGCACTTCATCGGCCATCACGATTGAGCCATCAACGAGCAGACCTAGTGCGACCACGAGTCCTGTCAGCGACATCTGATGAATAGGCACCTTCAAATAACTCAGAACCACCATAGAAAGTAGAGTGCACAGAGGTAGGATCACAGCGACCACCAAAGCAGCGCGCCAGCCCAAGGTGAATAGCAACACCAGCAACACCAAAGAAATTCCGACCAGCAGGTTCTGAATCACTCCTGCTAGACGATCGCGGGTGTAGCCGCTCTGGTCATAGCTGGTTTCGATCAGTAAACCGGCGGGGGCCTGAGAGCGGTAGGTTTCGAGGAACTGATCGAATCGGGTGCTGTAGGTGTCGACTTGATGTCCGAGGTTCATTTCGACGCCGATTAGCACTGAACGCTGGCCATTCGATATTCCGTAGCTTGAGGCGGGCATTCGCTCGGTTTTTCCAATCGTCGCAATATCTCCCAGCCGCAGGACTCGGCCATCAGATGCAGCCCTGACTTTCACGTTACGGATGCTTTCAAGGTCGGTAAATTCTCCAGAAAGTTCGACCGTAATGGCGCTGCCGCTACCACTCAGGCGTCCCGCGGGCGTTTTCGCGTCAGCGGCAGCGAGTGCTCTTGAGACATCACTGACCGAAATCCCCAGGGTGGCCAAGCGCGATTCATCGAGTGCGACAAGCACTTCCTCCTGTGGCATTCCAAACAACATGACTCGCTTTGTAAGGGGTACTTTGCGTGCCGCATCGGCGAACAGTTCGGCCTCCCGGCGTAACAGTGACGGTGGAATATCTCGCCCCGGCGCACTGCTGATGGAGATTATTTTTACAAAGGCAGTGATCAGGTCATCGTCAAGATCAGGAGCCCCGGCACCCGCAGGAAACTTGGCGGCTTCAGAGCCGATTAAGTCGCGCAATTCGGACCAAACCCGATCAATCTCTCCTTGCGCTAGTCGGTAATCGACGTCAATGGTTATGACCGAAACGCCGCTTGAGGAGGTCGATGACAGTTCTACGACTTCAGGAACTTCACGAATGGCGTCCTCGAGGGGTTTGGTGATTAGCGCTTCAACCCGTGTGGGACTCGCACCCGGAAAAAACGTCTGCACCTTGGCGATGAAGGGCGTGATCGTTGGATCCTCTTGCCGGCCCATCGCCGAAAACGACGTGTAACCGATGGCCACAATGGCCAATACCGTGAGCGCTAGGTAACGCGAATTGGTAAG
>CBFHHJ010000167.1:0-3464 GCA_965655505.1 Luminiphilus sp. | reverse complement strand
CGAGGGTACCTAGCGCCATGAGCGTCGCGACGAGTGCAAATGCAATACGATCCCAGATCGCGTGGCTTCCCGTTGCCAGCGTAAACAACCACGCTGTAGCTGCGATACCAGCAATGACCGAGATTGGAAACAAGCCATTGATCCGTCGGCGCGGTATGTAGGAATCGAGGTACGCAAGGTGACTCGGCAACCATTCAATGTTGTAGTTCCGCACCCCTAGCACGAGATTCAGCTTCGCACTCCAGCGCATAGCCCAGAGCGTGAGAAACGACCACAACGCGGTCTTGTTGGGCGCATCAAAAGTGAGCAGCAACAACGTTGACCCAACAACGATCAATGCGAGTTCGTGATAAAGACTTGTCCCAACACCCCAATACAGCCGCTGAGCGAGACGCGCGTGCTGAGGGCATTGTTGATTCACCGGTCCGGTGACGAAGCCCATGAGGTAGCCCATCTCGAGCCAACCCCAAAGCACCAAAGCAAGACAAAATCCTATGACGGCACCTTGTGGCGAGGTGTCTAAAGCGACATCGCCCGCGATGATCAGCGCCACGACCATCAAGCCCGTGGCCAACGCGAATATCCATCGATGAATCGATTGAAAGCGGTGCACAAGCCACAGAATCAGGCCGGTAAAAAACCACCAACCGGTGATTGCAACCACAATGGCGAGACCAAAATCACTCATCGATCCGAGAGGCCGAACACTGGAGCTGAGTCTGCGCTTGCTTCTGGCGCCAAGAATCGCGCGAAAGCACGCACATTATCAGGACCAAATGCACTCAACTCGATAGCACTGCGGGTTTCAGGATCGCTGATGATTAATCGACCATCACCGTAAGCCGCCAACAAAAAAGCGCCCGGTTCTGTGATTCCACGCTGGGTTCTCTCGCGTACCAAGCTGCGTAACACGCCGCGGATAAAGCTGCCCTCACCCGACTGAAGCACGGCAAGCTCAGCACGTGAATCAGCATTGACCACCGAAACCGCGCCGTTTTTCTCGTCCGAAAATAATAAGGACTTGGCAGCAACGGGTGCACCGATGGGCGCTGGTACGGTGACGATCTGATCATTCTGTCGCGCAAGCATGATCGCTCCGACACAGAACAGCAGACCCGTCATAATCAAAATCATTAGTCGATCACTGACCCGGCGGCGCGCAGGCAACCGGGCACTTCTGTCTCCAGAATAGGGCTCAGACGGGTATTGGACTGTCACCATTGGCTCCTTGATCCATCTGTCCATTCGCAGCAGTCTTAACTGGCCTTAGCACTGGTGCTGGATCCTCCTGCTGGTCACGAATCACGTCGCCCAAACGCGCGGCAATATCACGGGGAGAACCAATGCCCCGCAACAGCGGCTGCACAGAACGGAATCCCAGCTGGCGTACATGAGGCCATATCATGAGGTAGTACAACTTCCTATCCGCCGTGGGCGTGATCAAAAAGTCACCCGTACCGTCGCGACAATAACGGACACCCGCTGACTTCACGCTTTCCCAAGGAATGTTGACCATCATGGAAACCGCAACGCCGGATCGGATGACCAGCCGTCGATTGGTAAAGGTATACATCGTGCTGCGGGCATACAGGTTGCCTGCACCCACCAGCAGACCAACGCCGATAACAGCCAAGCCAACCTGCCAAATCATCGCAATACCAATGGTGGACAGTGGCGTACCGTTGATCGATTGATACACCGCATGCACGGCGATTAATCCTGCGAAGTAGAGCGCGATAGTGGGCGCGTGAAAGACGCGCTTCACCAACGCTGACACTTCGGGCTTGCCCTGCCAAACGATGTACTCGCCGGCAGGGAGCTTTTCAGGCAGTCCGGGAACTGGCTCGTTTTCGTGCTCTCTCACAGCAGTGGCTCCGACCGATGAGGCATGGCGTAGAGCGTTCCGCCCCCATAAAACGCCGTGACCTTATCTTCTTCCTGCAACGTCACTTGGTCAGGATTCGCCAGTGTCGGCACCTGCTTGAACTGATCGCCGCGAATTGACTTGACCTTGACCGATCCGTCGCGGCTCACCCGCGCCATGGTCATTGGCAACAGTACCGTGTGATCACCAACATCAACTTCAGCGTAGCGGAAAATCGGCTCGGCGCGATCGACCCAGAGATCGACTACGGTACCACCCACCTCACCGTCACAGCCGGTTACTTGCTGCCCACGAGGGTCAGGGTCACGCGCATTGACCTTATGATCTGCATCGACGCGCAGCGGTACAATGCGAGGCTGGCCATCCACGGTCAGATCTGGTCGTTCGGGTCGCGTCGCCCACGCCGCTGGACCAATGCCATCGACCATGGGGTCACCGGTAGGGTGAATCGGGTCACCGGGCGATGCGCCGGTGTCGACAGCTTTTAATTCGTAACCGGGCTGCGCGGGCCCAGGCAGCGTGCGTTCGCCCTGACCATTGTCGAGGAAGTACGTCTTCGGCGTCGGCATGCCCGCAAATCCCTCACGGAAGCGATCGCCTTTGACCTCAAGTTCTAATGGCCACCCTTCCCGCTTGCCTTCTCGGTGCAGATGACGCACCAGCAGAAAGAAAAAGATCCAGAAGGCGTATAACGCCAATTGGGGGACGTCGATGTACCCTGTTATTGCACCTGTTCCCATGTCAGCTCTCCTTGGGTTTTACCACGTTTCTTAAGTTGGAAATTCCGCCAGCTGCAGCCCGCTCTGGGTCTGCACCTGCTCACCGGGCTTCCTCACGAGAGGCCCCAGCGCGATCAAAGTTGCAAATAAAATAAGTATCTCGATGTGATAGACCGCACCGTATGCGGCGACCGCCTCGGACAAGGCGATGCCAAAATCACCCCGCTCAAATACCAGTGAAAACAGATCCCTGAGGCCACCGCCAGCAAAAACCGCGACTCCGGTCGCCGCGATCTGCACTGTGCCCCAAGCACCGAGGGCGAGCCCCGTAAACTCACCTTTTGCAGCGAGCATCGCGGAGGTCAGCGTGCCCACCGAGAACAAGCCGGCACCTAGACCAATAAAGGCAGTACCTACACAAAATACCAACGCTGACTGTAGTGGTGCAGCAAGAATCACGGCCGCAAATGCAAAAACGCCCAAAAGCGTGCCATAAGCCGCGAGCCTAATCGGATCTATACCGCGGCTCAGCGCGCGCGCAGAGAACAGAAACGCGACCAACATGCCGCCACTCAAAAGCGCAGTCAGGCCTGTCGTCTGACTCACACTCAAGCCGAGAATAGTTGCGCCATAGGGCTCGAGCAAAATATCTTGCATAGCGAAGCCCAAGGTTCCCAAACCCAGGGCTACGAGCAACCGTTTGGCCTTGGGTTGTTCGGCAAATGAGCGCCATACCGTCATGAATGCGGGTGTAACCCGGTCGTGACGGGTTAGCTCTGGTCGTCGGGGCTCCTGCTTCCATAGGGCTATCAGGTTCAGTGCCGCCGACAACATCGCGGCCCCCTGCAAGACTTTGATAA
>CBFHHJ010000166.1:0-3474 GCA_965655505.1 Luminiphilus sp. | reverse complement strand
TTACGGGGCTCCGGTTCGCGCATGGCAGCCCGCTGCCGGCGCAGAGGGCTTTGAGGGTAAGTACAGCTTTCTGCCGCTACTGATGGGCACACTTCGAGCGGCTGCACTGGCGCTGATCGTCGCCTTGCCCGTTGCCATCGGTGCCGCTGTTTTTACTGGGTTTTTTATGCCGGAGCGTCTGCGTGACAAAATTAAAACGGCTATTGAGTTGATAGCAGCGTTCCCCACCGTGGTTGTCGGTGCTGTATTTGCGATTCTCCTGGGTCCCTTTGTTATGGAGTCGCTGGCGCAACTCGTTGGGCTTTTTCTACTGCCGCCCATTGGAATAGCGTTATTAGGCCTTGTTTGGCGAGCTTTTCCTGTTTTTGCCAACCAGCCGCGATGGTTGTTCGCGCTACCGGTTGTGTTGTTACCCGTGTTTTTTCTGCTGGCGTTGCTTGGCTATCAAGCCGGGGATTGGATCGAACAGACGTTTCTTGGTGGTTCCGTGCTGCATTGGCTCGCGCTGGAGGCTGCTGTTGATGTGCAGTATCGAAACGGCATAGTGGTTGGCTTAGCGTTGGGTATGGCCGTCGTTCCCACAATCTTCACTGTCGCAGAAGATGCCATTCACGCCGTGCCGAGATCGGCGGCAATGGGTAGTCTGGCGTTGGGCGCCACGCACTGGGGCAGTTTCAGGGATGTAGTTTTACCTGTTGCGTTTCCTGGGGTTGTTGCCGCCATTATGTTGGGCTTTGGTCGCGCGATTGGTGAAACCATGATCTTGTTGTTGGTTGCCGGGAATGCGCCCATCAACGAATTCGATCTGTTTACAAGTTTACGCACCATTAGCGCCACGTTGGCAATTGAGTTACCCGAATCCGCTGTGGCCTCCAGTCATTTCCGAATCTTGTTTTTGGCTGCGTTTTTATTGTTCTTGATTACGTTTTTTTTCAATACGCTTGCCGAAGTCATAAAGCTGCGTTTCCAGCGTCAATTCGGGTTTGAAGAGTGAGTCGCCCAGTGATTTCAGGCATGTCTGGGTCCGGTGAGCCCACGTCGCCGTTGTCCTCCCCTCCGGGAGCGGCGCTTGATTGGTCGCGTCTTCAAAGCACCGCAATGATCTGGCTGACCGCTGCCATGGTGAGCCTGTCGCTGTTGATCTTGCTCGGCTTTCTTGGTGTCTTGTTGTGGTTTAGCGGTAGTTGGATTTCCACTCTCGGTATTACCAGTGTCGATCCGGTCAGCAGCGATGGTGCGTTAGGGCGTTTTTGGCTTGGGTTAACAACCCTGCTGCCGGGCGGGCAGGCTTATGTTTTTAGCGCGCCGCTCATCCCCGCAATCATCGGCACCTCGATCATGATAATCGTGATGTCGATAATCGTCGCGCCGCTAGGCGTTGTTGTTGCGATATACCTGCGAGAATACGCAGGCAATTCTTGGTATACCAACGCTGTTCGGATTAGCGTTCAGAATATGGCGGGAGTACCGTCTATCATCTATGGCGTGTTCGGCTTGGGGTTTTTTGTCTATGTAGTCGGTGGACAGGTCGACGAGTTATTCTATTCTGAACAACTGCCGGCCCCAACTTTTGGCACACCTGGCTTGCTGTGGGCATCGCTAACTTTGGCGATGCTAACCCTGCCAGTCGTGATTGTATCGGCGGAGGAGGGGTTGGCGCGCTTGCCCGAGTCGCTTCGGGAAGGCAGTCTTGCCCTCGGGGCGACGCGTGCCGAAACGGTTTTCTTCGTCTTATTACCCGCGGCGGCGCCCAGCGTTCTCACGGGCATTATTATGGCGATTGCCCGTGCGGCGGGAGAGGTCGCTCCGCTAATGCTTGTTGGGGTGGTGAAGTACGCGCCAACGCTACCTGTAAGTCTTCAGGTGCCGTTTGTTCATCTCGAACGGAAGTTCATGCATTTAGGTTTTTATGTCTACGATACCGCAATGCATAACAATACCGCTGATGGACGACTTGGTTTAATTTGTGCAACGTCGCTACTGTTAGTCGCAGTTGTCATGACCCTAAACGTTACGGCGATCTTGCTGCGCAAGCGGCTTATCGATCGCTGCAGGAAACTCTCAGGACTTTGAATGCGCGATCGTGACGCACTGATACTCGCTTCTAACAACCCCGCCATTCATCGGCGGGAAGCTCCGGCGTTGCGAGTTGAAAATCTATCGTTAAGTTATCCTAGTGCTCCAGAGGCACTGGTCGATATCAACTTAACGATCAAGGCGGGTACGGTGACCTCGATAATCGGCCCCAGTGGCTGCGGAAAGTCGACGTTTTTGCGTTGTTTCAACCGCATGAACGACACCATCGATGGCTGCCGGTATGCGGGATCCATAACCATCGGAGATAGCAATGTACTGGCGAAAACAACAGATGTGACAGCCCTGCGTCGGCGTGTGGGTATGGTGTTTCAGCGACCCAACCCCTTTCCTAAAACCATTTATGACAATGTGGCCTACGGACCACGGATCGGTGGCGTGCGCCGCAAACGCGCGCTCGACGCGGTAGTAGAACGATCCCTGAGAGCAGCGGCACTTTGGGATGAGGTGAAAGATCGACTCGATGAAAGCGCGTTAATTCTGTCGCTTGGCCAGCAGCAGCGCCTGGTTATTGCGCGGACAATTGCGGTTGAGCCCGAAGTACTGCTCTTGGACGAGCCGGCATCCTCCCTCGACCCGATCTCCACCTTGCGTATTGAAGAGCTCATTTACGAGCTTAAACATGCCTACACAATTGTCATTGTCACCCACAATATGCAGCAGGCTGCTCGGGTGTCAGACTGGACCGCATTTATGAATGCGGGCCGGCTTATCGAGTTCGGATCAACCGACCATATGTTCACCAATCCGACTGAGCGCGCAACAGAAGACTATATTACTGGACGATTTGGCTGATAATTGCAGGAGAGCAGCGGCGCAACTTATGGCGACTTATACGACACATTCCCAGCATATCTCGGGTCAGTTTAACCGTGAGTTGGAGCTGATTAAGAACGACCTCCTCGAAATGGGTGGCAAGGTCGAGCGACAGATCGAATTGGCAACCGAAAGCCTGACCGAGCGAGATGGTGGGTTGGCGGAAGAGGTCATCGAGATTGACCGCGATATCAATCAGATGGAAGTGGACATAGATGAGCAGTGCGCTCGCATCCTTGCTCGACGTCAACCGGCTGCTCGTGATCTTCGGCTGATTATTTCAATTGCAAAAGTCACCACCGATCTCGAACGAATTGGTGATGAAGCCTCTAAAATAGCGCGGCTCTCAGTAAAGCTCATGGATCATGCGGCGGGTAACCCAGCGGCGTTGCGCTCGAGTCGCGTCGGCGCGCACGTCACCGTCATGTTGCACCGTGCACTGGATGCCTTTGCGCGACTCGACGCTAACGCGGCGATAGGGGTTGTTTTGAGTGATAGCGATATCGATGATGATTATCAGGGTGGCATCTTGGAGTTACAGCGAGCGATGCGCTCGGACCCGGA
>CBFHHJ010000165.1:0-3520 GCA_965655505.1 Luminiphilus sp. | reverse complement strand
CTTACGTTACAACGCATACGCTAAGAAATGGTGTTCAGAGCACTGTGATTACCGCTAAAGTGAACGCTAGACAAACTTGTGAGAGGGCAGGAGAGTGGGGCAGTTCACCACGGAAACGGCGGTTACGCGGCTTTCAGAGACTCGCTGGGGCGCCGAAATACATCGAGGATGGCGTATTGGTTCGGTGGCTAATGGCGGTTATGTCATGGCCATTATTGGCAGAGCACTACGCGAAGCCTTACCTCATCAGGACCCTTTGTCCTTGAACGCATTCTATTTGGCGCCATGCGAGTTAGGGCCGGTAGAAATTGAATTTGAGTTGCTGCGCAGCAACCGCGGGACCAGCTTTGGCAGCGCGAGTTTGTACCAAAATGGCGAACTCAAAGTACGCGCCACGGGTGCTTACACTGACCTTGACCGTTTATCGGGGGAAACCTGGCTCGACAGTAAGCCCCCCGTAGTGCGTGAGTTTGACGAAGTGGCTCACTTGACCGCGAATCATCTCGAGATTCATGAGCGAATCGATACGCGATTGGTTGAGGGCTACGAGGTGTTTGAGAAGGGCATCGCCCCGGGCACCGGCGAGTTCGTTGCCTGGCTGAGCCATAAGGATGGCGCGGACTGCGACAGTATCGACATGCTGATGTTGGCCGACATCATGCCACCCCCACCCTTTACCTTGTTTGGCCCCTACGGATGGGTGCCTACGATTGAGTTGACGGTTCAGGTGCGAGCAGTGCCTGCGTCGGGGCCGATTCTCGGGCGCTTGAAGTCCCGTCATTTGACCGAGAGCATCATCGAATCGGACGGTGATTTTTGGGATAGCGAGGGCCAGTTGGTGGCTTTAGCGCGCCAGACGATGAAGGTGAAACCGCCCACCAAAGCGGGTGACTAAGTGTTAGAGGCGATCGGTTAGCCGATACAGGTGCGCTGAGACAAGTGCGCTGAGAATGATTGGCGGCGATAGGTTAGCAGCGATACATGCCCACGCTTCTTAGTGCGGTGTCGAAACAGATTTTTACGCAACGGGCTACACTGAGCGTGCAAACAGCATGGAGATAGCAAGTCATTGAATTACGAAGATCACAGACGAAACTATGTGTTGGGTGGGCTGCGTCGCGAGATGTTGTCGACCGACCCCCTCGAGCAGTTTGACCGGTGGCAGCAGCAGGCGATTGAGGCCGGCCTCAAGGACCCTACGGCGGTGTCCCTAGCAACCGTCGAAGTCACTGGGGAGCTGTGGCAGCGAATCGTGTTGTTAAAGGGCGTTCGAGATGGCGGCTTCGTGTTTTTTACCAACTACCAAAGTCATAAGGCTCAGGCGCTGGCGGCGGATCATCGCGCATCGATGCTGTTTCCGTGGAATGAACTCGATCGGCAGGTGACCGTAAGTGGCGTAGTCGAGAAAATAGCTGACGCCGAGTCTGACGATTACTTTGCGAGCCGACCTCGCGCAAGCCAAATGGGAGCCTGGGCCTCGAATCAAAGTGGCGCGATAGCGGGCCGGGCTGAACTGGAGCGCCAGTACCACGATGTGCTTGAGCGATTTGGTGATGACCCTATCCCACGTCCGTCCCACTGGGGTGGTTATCGGTTGGTGCCAGCCCAGCTGGAATTCTGGCAAGGGGGTGAACATCGGCTACATGATCGATTCCGCTACGTTCGGGAAGATGGGCAGTGGGTGGTAACCCGACTCCAGCCCTAGGCCTCACGCGTTCACCCGGTTGCGTTTCATAAGCTCGCTGACAACCTAGAGCGCCTGGCGAGCAAAATAGTGGGGTTCGCGCGGTAATCCCAACAGCTGCCGGCGAACGAGATCCAGCCCGGCGGCCGATACGAGAGTTTGGAAAAGTTGCCGCGACCCGGGACTCACCACCCGTCGCGTGCGCACTTCGTCGGTTGTTCCCCATGCCAGCCACACAGTACCTACCGGTTTGTCATCGGTGCCGCCATCAGGACCCGCAATACCCGAGACCGCAACGCCTATGTCGGCGCCGGACCGATCGAGAGCGCCGAGTAACATCTGTCGGACTACCGGCTCGCTCACTGCCCCGTGCTCTTCGAGATCCGCCTCGGATACTCCCAACAACGCTGTCTTTACGTGATTAGCGTAGGTCACGTAGCCCGCATGGAACACCGCTGATGAGCCAGCCTCACGGGTCATCATAGAGGCGATGGTGCCACCGGTGCAGGACTCTGCGGTCACCAGTGTCTTGCCCTGATCTCGCAGTACCTGTTGTAGTGACTGGGCGAGGGTCGCGTCGCCGGTGCCGATAATATGATCGCCAAAGCTCTCGGTGAGCCGCTCAAGACACGCCTGCTGCGCGGGTATCTGGTGTTCGGATTCAACCCGTAATTTCAGTTCTAATTGCGGCATGCCGGCGCGAAAACCGAGCTCAACTTCCATGGGCCAGTCGGGCATTTGATTGACCCGCTGTTGGATTGTTGATTCACCGATGCCAAAGGTCTGGAGTCGCAGAATGGGCGCGGCGTCACCTCCCGTCCGCTCTCGCGTTCGCTCAAGTACCGACGGCAACATCGCTCTCAGCTCGCTGGGCACACCCGGGGTCGCGATCACGCGGCAGCGATAAATATCGATGGCAAACCCCACCGCACTGCCCACCGGATTGTCGACAAGCGTGGCCCCTCGGGGCACAAATGCCTGTTTTAGGTTGGATTGGTTCGCCTCGATGCCACGGCGCTGGCACCAGGTTTCAACGTGCTCCCGAGCCCCGGGGTGTTCGTGCAACTCGGTTCCCGCGAGTTCGGCCAGAATTTCCGCGGTCAAATCATCTGCAGTGGGTCCCAGTCCGCCGTTAACGATCAGGACATCGCTGGACTTACAGAGCTGGGCAATCGACTCGTGCAATAAATCGCGATCATCGCCCGTAGTAATCTTCATGTCTGGCTGCAGATTGCTCTCAGCGAGGGCGCGGGCGATCAAGGCGGAATTGCTGTCCACGGTGTCGCCGCTCATCAGCTCGTTGCCGGTCATCAGGAGGGAAATGCGGGATTTGGCTGTCATGGGTAAATCCTGTTTATTTTGGTGAAAGGATACCCGTTCGGGGCCAGAGGTCCTACGATAGGCTCCTTTCAACTTCACTCGATCTGGAACGACCGTCTATGAGTTCAGCCATTCTGATGCCCCGCAGACTGCACGTGGGTGCTGGCGCCGTTGATCAATTGGCGAAAACGCTGACTGAGTTTGGGTTTAAGCGGCCGTTGATCGTAACCGATCCGTTTATCGCCGAATGTGGCTACCTCAGTCGCGTCATAGAATCTCTGGCTACCGCCGGTTTTGACAGCGCGGTTTTCGACGCTTGCATACCTGACCCCACCACGGACTCGGTGGCGGCGGGGCTCTCGGTACTGGCGTCAGTGGATGCAGACGTGTTGGTGGGCTTGGGCGGTGGGAGTTCCATAGACACGGCCAAGACGATGGCAGTGATGGCTGAGCGCGATGGGCCCCTGCGCCAGTTCAAAGCACCTGCGCGCCTTGATACGGGATTGCCGGTGATCG
>CBFHHJ010000164.1:0-3533 GCA_965655505.1 Luminiphilus sp. | reverse complement strand
CGTTTGTGAGACTCGAACAAACTCGGTGACGCAGCGATCATAGCCGCCAATTCTGGTCAGCATGTCGCGCATAATGGCGTCGACGACCCCTTCCATTGGCGCAAGGATTAGTCGTCTCACGCCGCCAGAATTGGGTTTAGGTTCGTGGAGATGTGTATTTGGTGGTGTAGGGCCCATGGACGTAGCATAACCCAGTCGACAAGGGGTGATAACTGTGAAATCTCTGGCATGGCGGTATGGCGGGCGCTTTTGTAAACTCTACGCTTCGCTTGCTTCTCACATTGGCACAGGAACCCGTCCATGAATCCTAATTACCTCGACTTCGAACAGCCGATTGCAGAGCTCGAGGCCAAAATACGCGAGCTGCAAACGGTGGGCAGCGATGCCGATATTAATCTCGGTGACGAGTTAGAGCGCTTGCGTGAGAAGAGCACCAAGCTCACAGAAAAAATTTATGCGGACTTAAGCCCCTGGGATATTGTTCGAGTTGCACGGCATCCCCTAAGACCTTACACCCTGGATTACATCCCCGAACTTTTTACCGAGTTTGATGAGCTGCACGGGGACCGGAGTTTCGCTGACGACAAGGCCATTGTCGGCGGAGTGGCTCGCCTAGACGACAAACCGATTATGGTCATCGGGCAGGAGAAGGGCCGCGCGGTCAAAGATAAGGTGTATCGTAATTTCGGCATGCCAAAGCCTGAGGGTTATCGCAAAGCCCTGAGATTAATGGAAATGGCAGAGCGCTTTAAGATGCCGGTGCTGACCTTGATTGACACGCCCGGAGCCTACCCGGGTATTGATTCGGAAGAGCGGGGCATCAGTGAAGCCATCGCGCAGAATCTAGCGGTGATGTCGCGGCTACGAACCCCCATCGTTTGCGTCGTAGTTGGAGAGGGGTCTTCTGGCGGGGCGCTCGGTATTGGGGTTGGTGATCACCTCGCGATGCTTCAGTACTCCACTTACTTCGTGATTTCCCCTGAGGGCTGCGCCAATATTATTTGGAAGAGCTCCGAGTTTGCGCCGGATGCGGCGGCGGCAATGGGGGTAACTTCGTCGACACTGCAGGAGTTGGGTATTGTCGATGCAACTATCGAAGAGCCATTGGGGGGTGCCCACCGGGATCCAGTGACCATGGCTGCTCGCATCAAGGATCACGTTGCCGAACAAGTCGAGCGACTCAAGGCAATGGACATGGATGACATGCTTGAGGCGCGCTACACGCGTCTTATGTCGTACGGCAACTGACCCTGGCATCAAATTCCCTGCTTAATGAGATTGCGCCATCGCTGGCACCCTATCTGGATTCAAAGCGGTGGCTGGTCGGACTCTCCGGGGGGCGCGACAGTGTCGTGCTCCTCGATTTGCTCTGGCGCTTTCGAGCGGAGATGATTGAATCTCCTGACGAATCGCTCCCTCTACCAACACTCGAGGCAGTGCACGTTAATCACGGGTTGCACCCCGATGCTGACGCCTGGGCCGAATCCTGCCAGCGCTGGTGCACCGACCGCGATATTCACTGCCGCCTGCACGCTGTCGACGCGACGAAAGCCCTTGGGGAAAGCCCCGAGTCGGCCGCGAGGACCGCCCGCTATGAGGTGTTTGCAGACGTAGTCGACGCCAATGACGTTTTATTTCTCGGTCATCACGCAGATGATCAGGCCGAGACGATTTTATTTCGTCTGCTGCGTGGAGCTGGCCCCACCGGTCTCGCGGGCATGCCACGGGAACGGTCGTTGGGCCTGGGGCGCTTAGTGCGGCCGCTTCTGGGGGTCACTCGAGATCGACTGACCGAATGGGCGGCCTCGGCTGAACTGCAATTTATCGACGACCCATCGAATAACGATGACCGGTTCGATCGCAATTATTTACGTCATCGCGTGATGCCGGTAATCGAGAAGCGATGGCCCGGTTACCGGGATGCAATGTTGCGCGCAGCTGAACTTCAACAATTGACCGTCGCAGCAGTCCAGGAGCAGCCCCTGTCGCGGGTCACTTCGGGTTTGGGCGACGAAGGCTTGAGCATTCAGCCCGAAAAATCTGTTGACCAGCTGGCGGGCGACTTACACCGGTGGCTCACTCTCGATGGCTGGCAAGTGCCACCCCGTCGACGGATTCGCGAATTTGCCCGTCAACTGTTAGCTGCCGAAATCGATCGCCAACCCGAACTGGCCCTGACAGCGGGTGTGCTGCGCTATTGGCGCGGCGTGGTGTATCGGCTTCGCAAATCTTCGACTGCAGAGGCTTATTCGGAGTCGCTGTCCTTTCCCGAGGCCGTTGTGGCCGGCAAGGACTGCGTCGGTCCCTGGGGGACCCTGATATGGCGTCCGGTCAGACATGGCGTCGCGGGTATTCCCACAGGCCTAGAATTGTCAATCCGACAACGAACCCAGGGGTTGCGGCTAGCCCCTCTCGGACGCCCGAGTCGCCCCTTCAGTCAGCTTTGTCAGGAACAGGACGTTCCCCCCTGGTGGCGAGACAGCTTGCCAATTCTGTACTGGCGAGATCAACCGCTGGCGATCCCGGGTATCACGGGCCTAAGTGGTCTCGAGAATATCGGCGATTCTTTCAGCGGTAGCACGAGCTCTGAGGGGATGTTGGAGCAGAAAATACTGGTGAGTGCTCGTTGGATTCCTCCCGAGCCGCATTCCTAATTTGGCTGACTAGATTGAGCGGCTGGATTGAGTGAATAGGGGCTTGCTGATAAACTGACCTCCCATCTGAGTGCGATTGCCGACCGGTCCCGGTCGAGGCGCACAGACGTCTTTACCCTGAATTGGTGGTCGGCATGACGCGTTACGTGTTCGTTACAGGTGGTGTGGTTTCTTCCCTTGGCAAAGGTATCGCAGCGGCCTCCCTCGCGGCGGTGCTTGAAGCCCGTGGCCTCAAGGTCACACTGCTAAAACTAGATCCTTATATCAACGTCGATCCCGGGACCATGAGCCCGTTTCAGCACGGAGAGGTGTTCGTCACCGACGATGGCGCCGAGACCGATCTCGATTTGGGTCATTACGAGCGTTTCACCCGCACGACCATGACCAAAGGCAATAACTTTACCACCGGTCGTGTCTACGATTCGGTACTGAGAAAAGAGCGGCGGGGAGACTATCTGGGGGGTACGGTTCAGGTGATTCCCCACATCACTGACGAGATCAAACGTCGCATCATCAAGGGAGCTGGAGATGCTGATGTTGCTGTGGTGGAAGTGGGCGGTACGGTCGGTGATATCGAGAGTCAGCCGTTTCTTGAGGCCGCGCGACAGTTAAAGCTCGAGATGGGGCCGACGCGCGCGCTGTTGATGCACCTGACGCTGGTGCCCTATATCCCCACAGCGGGTGAGATCAAGACGAAGCCAACGCAACACTCGGTAAAAGAGTTGCGCTCCATTGGCCTGCAGCCAGACGTGCTGCTGTGCCGTTGCTCGGTGGACGTGGACGCTGGCGCGCGCAAGAAAATTTCCTTGTTTACCAGTGTTGAAGAGCGGGCGGTGATTCCGGTGCTCGATGCGGACTCCATTTACAAGATTCCCGGCA
>CBFHHJ010000163.1:0-3551 GCA_965655505.1 Luminiphilus sp. | reverse complement strand
GCAAACGCGTATTGACCTCAGAAATGTCATCTATATTACTCTGCGACATTTTTGTGATGTTTTTTTCTCGGCCAAAAAGGTCATAATGCGCTAGAGCTCACAAGGCTCGCTATAACAAAAAAATTTGGTCTGTATTCGCCCAACGCGACAAGTAAGACGCTTATCCCAAAACAGGGGTGTGTTGAGGCGGCATCTATTGCCGCAGCACTGCTCACGCCATCAGCGTCCTACCGCAGACTCCGAGTATTAAATAATAGTGGAACGCCACATAAATTTATAATGGAGAAGTCCCATGTCAGCACACACTCGAGTTAACCTGCGTGCCAGTCTAATGGCAGCTGCAGTCGCTAGCGCGCTCGCTCCCCAAGCGTTTGCGCAACTGGAAGAGGTCGTTGTCACCGCTCAGGCGCGCACTGAATCCCTGCAGGACGTTTCTGTTTCGATGGTGGCGATGAGCGGCGAGCGCATCAACGAGTTGGCCATCAATAAGATGGAAGAGTTCACGATGAACATGCCCGCGGTCACCGTGGCGCAGAACCCAATTGGTAACTTCCTGTTCATCCGTGGCGTCGGTACCCCCGGCACCAACCAAGGTATTGAGCAGTCCGTGGCGACCTTCCACGACGGTGTTTTCTTCGGTCGTCACCAATTGTCGCGTTCACCGTTTATGGATCTGGACCGCATCGAAGTCCTGCGCGGACCCCAAAGTATTCTCTTTGGCAAGAACACGGTGGGCGGTGCTCTTTCTGTGCACACAGCTCGCCCCACGGACGAGTTTGAAGGTTCTGTTCAAGCGATGTACGGCAGCTATGGTGAAACCGAGTTCAACGGTGTTCTCTCGGGCCCGTTGACGGACACGCTGCGTGGTCGCATCGCCTACCGTAAATACGACTACGACGGTTATCTCGAGAACGTTCTCACGGGTGAAGACGCCATGGGACGCGACGACGAGACCATCAGAGCGTCGCTGCAATGGGATGCCAGCGATAACATCACGGTCGACCTGAAATGGGAGACTAGTGAGTTCGTTCAAAATGAATCGATTACTCAGCTGGGTCGTGTGGCAGAGGACCCTTACAACGCCACTGCAGCAGGTATCACCGCGCTCAACACTGCATCGGTAGCATTCGCCACGGGCACTGACGGCGTTGAATCCATCGATGATGAGCGGGCAGTGGTGAACGACGGCGGCGCAACGCTGGTTGCGCTTGGTATTGTGCCAGCTGGCACACCAGGGTTTCCAAATCAAAAAGAAGGCTCGGATAACAGTGTAGATTCGGGTCGCCTTGGAATTGATTGGGCAATCGATGGCCACACGTTGACCTTCGTCACCGGTTATGCCGGATACGACTACGTCGACGTCTGCGATTGTGACTTTGCCGCGCTACCCTTTATCGAGGTAGATGCGAGTGAAGACTACGAGCAATGGAGCCAAGAAATTCGCCTCACCTCGGACGTGGGTGGCACCTTCGACTACATCGCCGGCCTGTACTACCAAAGCGCTGATCTGTATTACCGGTCGGCAGAGGCCTTTGGTGTGGCTGCTCTTGCGCCGCTTCCTAACGTGACGCGTACCTACGATTTTGATCAGACTCAGGAAACCATGGCCGTCTTCGGCTCCTTAACCTGGAATCTGACGGATACTGCTCGCGCTACCTTTGGTTTGCGGTACACGGATGAGACCAAGGAAGTCGATCGTCGCCTCGATAAATCCTTCACCGGCGGCTGGGATGTTAGCTCCGCTGTCGGCGCACCAGCAGGTACGTTCGCCTATGGTAGTACCGCTGCCGAATACGACCGGTTTGAAGCCGAATTGGCGCCCGTGGCCGCAGTCTACGATGCGGCACTGTGGGGAGACACTGGACTTCTCGGCACCTACGAGCATCAGTTCGACGGTCGTAAGCGCAGCGAGGAATTTGTCGATTACTATCTGAACGTTGAATATGACCTGAGCGGCGATACATTGCTGTATGCGTCGGTATCAACCGGTGTGAAGGGTGGTGGTTTTGACGCACGGTTCCTGAAAGAGTCGGATACCGAGCGGGCTGACCTGTTTGAGTACGAAGAAGAGGAAGCGCTGGCCTACGAGCTGGGCTTTAAGACCACACTGCTCGATGGCAACATGCGTCTGAATGGTGCGATCTTCCGCAACGAAGTGAGCGATGCTCAGGTGTCGATCTTTGATGGCGCCACTGGCTTTGTTGTCGTGAATGCGGCCGAAATCATCTCTCAAGGCCTTGAGCTGGATCTGCAGTGGGCGGCCACCGACAATTTGATCCTGTCAGCGGCAACGTCCTTCCTCGATTCAACTTATGACCAGTGGGACACTGCACCTTGTTGGGCAGCTCAGCAAATTGATCCTAGTCACCCTGAGTACACGCCGGGTTGTGTTGGCGGCTTCCGCGATGCCTCGGGGGACAACACCCAGTTCTCGCCTGAGCTCGCTTACAACGTCAACCTCGATTGGCGTATCCCGCTGACGGATGGTCTCGAGTCGCGCGCTGTACTGAACGTTAACTACTCGGATGAGTTTGCCACGGTGGGAGATTTAGACCCGCTGATCGGTTTCCAGGATGAGTTCACCATGGTTGACGTGCGCATCAGCATCGGATCACCCGATGGCACTTGGGAAGTCGCAGCGCTCGGCAAGAACTTGACCGATGAGTATGTTGGCTACAACAACAACGATCAGCCTTTGGCCTCGGGCAACGGTTTTAACTCGGTCGGAAAGCTGAAGTCCTACGCGGTTCAAGCGAGCTATCGCTTCTAGGGAACGCAATGAACTGGCCTCGATGCGCTGTTAACGGCGCATTGAAGCCACCGGAAACGAAGTCACATCAGACCGAGTGCGCAGCTGCGTTCTCGGTCTTTTTTTGTGTGTTGTGTACCGCATGTCGTAATTGACGACATGTGCTCACTACTGACCGTGTATTCGTTGAAAATGGTCGCTAAACTCTCTTGCAATTGCCGCTCATAACACTGATTATACATACAGTAGTTTGCTCCAGCGGCAACTTCGAAGCCTTAACAGCGAACACCCAAAGAACACCCAACGAACATAGAGGAAAACACCATGGATGCTAACAAGCAGAAGGCGCTCGATGCCGCATTCGCCCAAATTGAACGCCAGTTTGGCAAAGGCACTGTCATGCGTATGGGCGATGAAGAGCGGGTTGCGATTCCCTCTATTTCGACCGGTTCACTGGGTCTTGATATTGCGCTCGGCATTGGTGGCCTGCCCAAAGGCCGCATCGTTGAAATCTACGGCCCTGAGTCATCGGGCAAGACGACCCTGACGCTGCAAGTTATTGCCGAAGCTCAGAAAACCGGCGGTACAGCGGCGTTTATCGACGCTGAGCACGCCCTAGACCCCCAGTATGCTGAAAAGCTGGGTGTTCAGGTAGATGACTTGATTGTGTCCCAGCCCGACACCGGTGAGCAGGCACTGGAAGTCGCCGAAATGCTCGTTCGCTCAGGCGCGGTAGACGTGCTGGTGATCGACTCGGTAGCGGCACTCACGCCCAAGGCCGAAATTGAAGGCGACATGGGTG
>CBFHHJ010000162.1:0-3555 GCA_965655505.1 Luminiphilus sp. | reverse complement strand
TCAACTTCAAGGGGAGCGTGCGGGTTTGGTAAACGCAGAATTTGATATTGCGTTTCTCGATGACTTGACTCGCGACGTCGATCGTCTCGTGAAAATCCCTCATGCGGAGTATCTCAGAGAGGCGGGTTCTGAAGGCGCAGAGTTGGTGATGTGGTTGATTATGCGCGGTGCTCTCGATGATGATGCCAAAGAGGTTTATCGTCACTTCCACGTGCCGGCGTCCAATACCGCCGCAGGACTGATTATTCTGGAGAACTCCTGAGAGAACGGACGCTTTTAGCTTAGCTTGAGCGCGAGAGTTCGATTCTTGGGGTTTCTTAACCCGTAAAGTTATTCAGCGAAAAATAGCGTGACGGGTGGAGAGGATGTCTCTCCCACAATTAAATAAAAAGAGCCGACATCATGGGTTTATGGACTGAAATTATTGCAGACGATGGGCACGCGCAATCGGCCTATTGGGCGCCGGTAACCGAGACGGGTGCAGGTGCAGAAGCACCGGGCATTGTCCTGCTACAGGAAATATTCGGAGTTACTCCTGCGCTTCGTGAGCTTGCCGGCGTGTTTCAGGCCCAGGGGTATAACGTGGTCGTGCCAGCGCTCTACGACCGAATTCAGCCCAATTGCGTCATTGATTACGATGATACCGATCGAGCTCGCGCAATGAAAAATCAACTTCAAAACCCCGTGCTCGAGGCCGATATCAGAGCAGCGATTGCACATGCTGATAGCGGACAGGGTGTCGCGCTTGTCGGCTACTGCTGGGGAGGTGGTTTGGCTTACTGGGCTGCGCAAAACTGCCGCGTGCAAGCGGTAGTCAGCTATTACGGCACCAATGTCGCTAAGTATTGTGAGGATGCGCCACCCAGCGCTCCATGTCAGTTTCACCTTGGCGTCGATGATCCAATGATCGATGCCGATGCTCGAGAGGTGATCAGTAACAGCTGCCGACCCATCGATCAGTACTTCGAGTACGAGGGCGCCGGGCATGCGTTTGCCAATGCGTCTCGAACGAGTTATCGGCAGGAGCAGGCGTATTTGGCGGAGCAGCGCACGCTTTCCTTTCTAAGCACAGCGTTTCAAGGTGACTCCAATCAGTAGTGTCTTGTTATCCAGCGTCTTTTGCTACGACCGCTTTCTCGGGTACGGCATTTGATGTGTTTTCATCGATGAGGTTTGAATTGGGTGCAACTACGATCTCAAGCGAGAACATAGTGTTCGCTGATTCGCCTTTCTGTTGGTCAGGAAGGTTTGGCAAGATCAAACAGGGCGGGAGTAAAGCTGCTGGTATTGAGCTGTACATGTTTTTTTATTTTACATTGAGGTCACAGAACCAATGAAGGTGAGCATGCGTTTCCTAATCTTGATATTTGTGGTCGCTGTTGCTGCGTCATGTTCGGTTGAGACTCAACGGGGTGATCAGGAGCCCGCGGCGAGTCAGGATATTTCCGTCGATCGACGTCCTAATATCTTGCTCGTCGTCGCCGACGATATGGGGTTTTCTGATATCGAGCCCTTTGGCGCAGAAATTGAAACGCCAACAATAAGTCGACTTGCTAAGAGTGGTGTTGCGTTCACGAACTTCTACGCGGCACCAACGTGCTCGCCGTCCCGAGCAATGCTGTTGACTGGTATGGATAACCATATCGCCGGCATAGGAAACATGGCAGAGACTGTCGCAGACAACCAGATCGGATTGCCCGGTTATGAGGGCCATCTTCGACGAGAGGTACCAACGATCGCCGAACGTCTTTCCGAGCAAGGGTACCGGACTATGATGGCGGGCAAGTGGCACCTAGGGATGGAGCGAGAGCTTAGTCCTGGGGCACGAGGTTTCGACCACGCCTTTAGTTTCGGTTTTGGAGCGGGGAGTCATTATTCGGACCTTGTGGGGCCGGATGCCCACCGGCCCCGATTACTTTATCGCAAGAATGGCGAGTTAAACCCCGAGCTTGAGGATGACTTCTACTCGAGTACGAATTTTGCCTCTGAGGTGATTGAGGGGCTCGAGGTCACTGCGAGCACTGACAAGCCTTTCTTCGCTTATCTGGCCTTTAGCGCTCCGCATTGGCCACTGCAGCTTCCCAAGAATCATGTCAATCAGCTGGCAGGTTTCTACGACCAAGGGTACGACGAAGTCCGAGCAGCGCGACTGTCACGCCAGCGGGCACTTGGTCTGATCGATCCTGATGCCAGCGTCGCACCACGTCCCACCGGTGTACCCGCTTGGGCGCAACTCGATGACGACGCCCAACGGCGATCTGCCCGCGTGATGGAGATCTATGCTGGCATGATTCAGGTGATGGATCAGGAGATCGCGCGAGTCCTTGCGTACCTTGAGGACAAAGGTTTGGCTGAGAATACCGTCATTATCTTTATCTCGGATAATGGTCCCGACAGTTGGGATACTGAGCATGCGCCTCCGCCAGTGCGCGACCATGCTGCGACGTTTGATAACGCCTTAGCGAATATGGGTAAGCCGGGGTCGTTTACATTGTTTGATCGCGGCTGGGGATGGGTGAGTGGTACACCGTTTCGCGGCTACAAGGGCTCAACCTTCGAAGGTGGTATCCGCGTGCCCGCGATTATTTCTTCGGCGCACATTGAGAATCCCGGGCGCTTCTCCCGCGAAACGATCAGCATTACTGATTTTGCCCCGACAATCATGGAACTCGCTGGCATCAGTGTGCGCGCTGATGAATTTACCGGGCGCAGTATTGCCGCCGTCATGTCGGATAAAGCGGGCTCTACAAGTGACGATGATCAATACCTAGGGGTCGAGATATGGGGGCATCGTGCTATCAAGGTCGATGACTGGAAGGCCGTTCGGGTGCCCAAGCCCCCTGGAGATGACCAATGGTTGTTATTTGATCTGGCTGCCGATCCGGGTGAGCAACATGATCTTGCGAACGCTCTGCCAGAGCAACTTGAGGTGCTCAAGCAGGCCTGGGAAAGGTATGTCGAGGCCAACAATGTGGTGTTGCCAGAGGGGCCGTTCCGCATTCGACCGGCTGAGCCGCTGCCAACCGACTAAGCTCTTTTCAACGCTGCTGGTCTTTAGGGTCTTGCTGGATAACTGCATTGAAGTCGTCAGGCAGTGGCTCATCGCTGATTAGCAACTTAATCACATTGCGCCCCTCTGGAAGAATGACACCGGTGGATTCGGCGTATTGCTGCCACAGCTCCGCGAGTTCAGCCAACTTCTTCGGATGCTCACTTGCGAGGTTTTGGTGTTCGAACGGATCCTCGTCCAGCTTGTAGAGTTCCCAGTTTTCATTTCCAGCCGGGTTAAGCAGAAACACTGCTTTCCATGGTGCGTGATACAACGCGCGATCGCCTGCTAGCTCCCAGCCTTGGATTTTGCCAGTTGGATGAATCGGCGAGTTGCTCAACGTTGCAGGAAGAATGCTTTGGCCGCCTAGTGGCATTGAGCTATCGCCATTCGGCGCCGTCGAAGGATAGGGTGCGTTAGCGGCGTCCAGCAGCGTAGGGACGATGTCCAAGACCGATGCGTAGTGATGATTAAGTGAGGTGGCTTGCTGGAGATAGCCGCCCCCC